>JAPLLG010000006.1 GCA_026387665.1 Nitrospirota bacterium | reverse complement strand
CGCGCGCAAAGTACCTGGCGGCTTTTTTTAAAATGTCGCGCTCCTCCGTGACCCGCGCCAATTCTTGCTTGAGGCGGGTCAGCTCTGCGGCCGGTTCCGCTTGTCGACCGGACCCTGGGAAGGCCCCACCATGGGCGGCGATGTCTTTCTGCCATTTGTAGAGCCGATTGCGGGGAATGCCGAGTTCGCGGGCGATCTCGGCGGCCGGGCGTTGGCCGGCGTTGAGCAGTTGGACTGCCTGTCGTTTAAACTCGGGCGTGAATCGTCGTCGTTCTGCCATATCACACCTCCGTGGGGGCGTATCGTGCCCCCTTTTGAGGTGTCCGTCAAACCCGGGCTAGTTCATGTCTGACGCTGGCGCTTAATTCAAGAACATACGTTGGATGATTTTGGTGGGTGCGCACTTTGCAGCGTCCGTACACCATCAAATTAGAGCCAGTTCGCCTCAGAAGAGGCATGGCATCCTCGTGAGAGCCAATCATTCGCGAACGATACTCAGACAGCTCGTGCACAACATATTGTTGATGGTTTCCCCGCATCATTTCATCGCGTAGCGCTTTGACAAAGTCTGCTTTGAGTCGTTGCCTCTCTTTCTTAGTTTCGCAATCAATTGCGATTAGAATGCCAATCCTATCTGCGGGTGTTTCAGGAAGCCGTGTGGATGCAAACCAGCCAGCAGCGACCAGGGACATTGTCGCAAGAACTGTAAGGCCTTCTTGCCAGGTTATCTTTTCAGTGATTCCAGCCAAGTCATATTGGAAGCTAAGTGAGAGCCCCAAGATTAAGGTTGCCAAGAGGACTAGTGCCAGTGTTGTCGGATTCTGCCAGCGATCCCTGATCCAAGAGGTTAGCTCTATGGCTTCTTTTACTTCTTCGACCATATATGACCGGTTCGTTGGGGGGGATTTTAGTTGAGAACCAATCCAAGACTACGGGGCGCAGGACTATCTGTCAATCAAGCTCGCTCGTTATCTTTTCAGGGATGGGGGCTGATTGATCTTCCACTGCGCGCGTCCAACGAGGGGAGTCCGCGACCGCGCGTTGCGCGAGCACAGAAGATCATCAGCCTCCATCCCTTCTCTTCTACGGGCGTGGGCCGGATGCCAGAGCTAGCGTTGTTGTTTCGATGGACGCTTGCAGGATTGCGGCCATGCTGGTGAGTTCGGGAAGTGACGTGCTGAGTGGCGGCATGAGGATGAGGACGTTGCCGATCGGGCGGAGCAGGAGGCCTCGTTTGCGGGCTTCCATCGTGACTTTATGCCCCATCCTGGCTTCGAGCGGGTATGGCTTCTTTGTTTTCTTCTCCTCCACCAACTCGATGGCAGCCATCAAGCCCTTCTGCCTGATATCCCCCACATGGGGCAGCTGCCGGAACGGCTGAAGCAGTCGCGCCATCGTCTTAATCTTGGGTTGCAGCTTCGCGAGCGTCTTTTCTTTTTTGAACACCTCAAGATTGGCCAGGGCCACGGCACAGCCGAGTGGATTGCCTGTGTAACTGTGGCCATGAAAGAAGGTTTTGAACTCTTCGTACTTGCCGAGAAACCCCTTGTAGATCTCCTCGGTGGTCACGGTCGCGGCCAGGGGCATGTAGCCGCCGGTTAGGCCTTTGCTGATTGCCATTAAGTCCGGCGTGACTCCCTCATGTTGGCAGGCGAACATTTTCCCAGTGCGGCCGAAGCCTGTGGCCACTTCATCGGCAATCAAGAGCACCTGGTATTTCGTGCAGAGCTCACGGATTCGTTTCAGATAGCCGGGCGGGGCTGTGATCATGCCGGCTGCTGCCTGCACTAGCGGCTCAATGATGAAGCCAGCCAGGTCCCGGTGCCGCTTCTTGAGGATCTGTTCGATCGGATCGAGGCAGGCCATCTGGCACGACGGATAGGTCTGGTTGAGCGGGCAGCGGTAGCAATAGGGAGGATCTGCTTCCAGGGTGGGGAAGAGGAGCGATTTGAACCGTTCATGGAAGAGTTCGATATTGCCCACGCTGACTGCGCCGATGGTATCGCCGTGATAGGCCAGCTTCAGATGGAGAAAGGTATTCTTGGGGCCTGCCTCCGGATGCCGTTGCTGCCAATATTGGACCGCCATTTTGAGTGCGACTTCCACCGCCGTCGATCCGTTGTCGGAATAAAACACCCGCTTCAGGCCCTTGGGCATGATGCGAATGAGTTCGCGCGCGAGTTGAATGGCCGGTGGATTGGAGAGGCCGAGGAAGCTGGAATGCGCGATCTTGTCGAGTTGGCTTTTGATGGCCCGGTCGAGCGTTGGATGGCGGTGCCCATGCAGGTTCACCCAGATGGAGGAGGTCCCGTCGAGGTACTTCTTCCCTTCCGTATCGATCAGGTAGGACCCCTTCCCGCGCTCGATAATGAGCGGTTGCTCCTGCTCCCATTCCTGCATTTGGGTAAAGGGATGCCAGAGGTGCTGGTGGTCCCACTCAATCAGTTGTCGCGTCGAAGGTTTTTGTGCCACGGTGGAGGAATTGCAGAAGAGCTAATAGCGTATGGCGTATAGCGAGAGATCGGAAAACCCAGGCTCCTACTATTTGCTATACGCTATCAGCCATAGGCTCTTATTAGATGTTGTTGCGCGGAGCCGCGCGGATTATACGAGGGGGCGATTGCTTTGACAACCTGGGGGGCAGTAACTATAATGAACCGATTTTATTGGGAAAAGAGTTAGCATTTGCAAAGCCTTATACGCAATTTTTCGATTATCGCCCATATCGATCACGGCAAATCTACCCTCGCTGACCGGATCCTCGACGCAACTGGCGCGGTGACTGCCCGAGAGGCCAAGGAGCAGATCCTTGATGCGATGGACCTGGAACGGGAACGGGGCATCACGATCAAGGCTCATGCGGTCGCGATCAAGTATCGGGCCAAAGACGGGAAGACCTACTCCTTGCATTTGATCGATACGCCTGGTCACGTGGACTTCACCTATGAGGTCTCACGCAGTCTTGCTGCATGCGAAGGAGCGCTCTTGCTCGTCGATGCTACACAGGGTGTGCAGGCGCAAACTATTGCCAATGTGAATTTGGCCATGGCGAACAATCTTACGATCATTCCGGTTATCAATAAGATCGATCTGGCCAGCGCCGACGTCGAGGGCACCAAACAATCGATTTCCGACGTGCTGATGCTGGATGCGACCGATGCCCTCTTGATCAGCGCAAAAGAGGGCAAGGGCGTGCCGGAGGTGCTGGAGGCCGTCATCGAGCGGATTCCGCCGCCTTCCGGAGATCCTACTGCGCCGCTGAAGGCGCTCATCTTCGATTCCTGGTTCGACAATTATCAGGGCGTGATCGTGTTGGCCCGGATCGTCGATGGCTCCGTGCGGCCCGGCATGAAGATCAAAGTCATGTCGAACGAGCGGGTGTTCGAAGTGATGGAAGTCGGACAATTCAGCCCGAAGCGAACGAAGAAGACCGAGCTCTTGACCGGCGAAGCGGGCTATCTCTGCGCCAATATGCGGGAAGTCGCGGACGTGAAGATCGGCGATACCCTCACGGATGCGGTGACGCCCACGAGTACGCCGTTCCCCGGCTATAAAGAAGTGAAGCCGCTGGTGTTCTGCGGGCTCTATCCCACCGACACGGCCCGGTACGAAGATTTGCGGGATGCGCTGGTCAAGCTGCGGTTGAACGACTCCTCGTTCGTCTATGAGCCGGAAACGTCGCTGGCTTTGGGGTTCGGGTTCCGTTGCGGCTTCCTGGGTCTCCTCCACATGGAAATCATCCAGGAGCGCCTCGAACGCGAATACAACCTGACATTGCTCACCACCGCGCCGACCGTCGTCTATCGCGTGTTGCTGACCAATGGCGAGGTGATGGAGGTCAATAATCCCTCGCAGCTCCCGCCCCCCAGCAGCATCGAATCGTTCGAGGAGCCGTTCATTCTGGCCTCGGTCATTACGCCGGAACGGTACATGGGGGCCATCATCCAGCTCTGTCAGGAGCGCCGTGGCATTCAGCGGGGCATTCAATTCCTCGACCCGACGCGGGTGACGATCAGTTACGAAATGCCGCTCAACGAAGTCATTCTCGATTTTTACGACAAGCTTAAGTCGCGCACGCAGGGCTATGCCTCGCTGGACTATGAATTGCTCGGCTATCGCCCGTCCGATCTCGTGCGGCTCGACATCCTCTTGAATGGCGAATCGGTCGACGCCTTGTCCTTCATTACCCATAAAGATCGGTCCATTCAGCGCGGACGTCAGCTGGCCGAGAAAATGAAGGAACTCATTCCCCGGCAGATGTACGAGATCGCCATTCAGGCGGCGATCGGGAGCAAGGTCATCGCGCGCGAGACGATCGGCGCCATGAAGAAGAACGTCTTGGCGAAATGCTATGGCGGCGATATTTCGCGAAAGCGCAAGCTCCTCGATAAACAGAAGGAAGGCAAGAAGCGCATGAAATCCGTGGGGAACGTGGAAGTGCCGCAAGAGGCTTTCCTTGCCATCTTGAAAGTTGGTGACGAGTGAGCGGGGACACAAATCTTCCCCCGTCGGACGGTCTTGCGTCTGCGACCCGCGAGGGGTGCACGGATGCCGCGGGGGCGACGGTCGTCCTCGATGAGCCGTCGACCTCGCAGCCTGGCAGGAAATCGATCTTTCGTGAATATGCGGAAGCCATTGTCGTGGCGATGCTCCTGGCCTTTGCGATCCGGGTGTTCATCGTGCAGGCCTTTAAGATTCCTTCCGGCTCGATGATCCCCACCTTGTTGATCGGGGATCATATTTTGGTCAGCAAGCTGTCTTACGGCATTCAATGGCCCAGCCAGTGCAAGTTCCAAGTGGCCTTGCCTCCCGTCAATTGCTACGCCTCGCAGGCGCTTATCGAGTTCGGCAAGCCGCAACGGGGCGACGTCATCGTGTTCCGGTTCCCCGAAGATGAGGAAAAGGATTTCATCAAACGGATCGTGGGGGGGCCTGGCGATACCGTGCAGGTGCTCAACAAAGCCATCCTGGTGAACGGGGCGGTGCTCGACGATAAACTCTTCACGCAACGGATCGATCCGGGGATCATTGACGGCGCGATCAATCCGCGCGACAATTTCGGGCCGGTGACCGTGCCGGAGGGCGCCTATTTCGTGATGGGCGACAATCGCGATCAAAGTCTGGACAGCCGGTTTTGGGGATATGTGCGCGAGGAGAAGATCCGCGGGAAGGCGTTCCGCATCTACTGGTCGTGGAGCGGGCAGGGACAATGGACGGAGTGGGTCAGATGGGATCGATTCGGCAAAGCCATTCAGTAAATAAAACGACGAGGCAGGCTGCGGCAGGCTCAGGCGGACCGGGACGCGGGGGGCCTGCGTCGCCGAAAGTCCTCCGGCAATATATCGCGCGGTTTCCGCAAGCTTCCGTGCTGGTCATCGGCGACCTCATTCTCGATCATTATATCTGGGGCCGTGTGAGTCGTATCTCGCCGGAAGCCCCGGTGCCGGTGGTCCATGTCGACTCTGAATCCTTCAGGCTCGGCGGCGCCGCCAACGTCTTCAATAATGTGCTGGCCCTGGGAGGAAAAGCCGACCTCTGCGGCGTCATCGGGTCGGACGAGTCGGGCCGGATGCTCCTGAAAGAATTGAGTACGAGCCGTTCAGGGCGTGGCGGGGTCGTGATCGATCCGGACCGCCCGACCACCAGGAAGTCCCGTGTGATCGCCCATAATCAGCAGATCGTGCGGTACGACGTGGAGCGCCGTGGAGAGCTCAAGCCTGCGATGCAACGGAAGATCCTCCGCTACGTCGAATCACGGCTAAGAGAATTGTCCTGTCTCGTGGTATCGGACTATGCCAAGGGAGTCGTGAGCGCCAGTTTGATGGCGGACCTGACGCGCCTCGCCTCGTTGCGCGGCATCCCCCTTGTCGTCGATCCGAAAGTCGAGCATTTCAGCTACTACAAAGGGGCGACGGTCATCACGCCGAACCATCTGGAGGCGACGCAAGCCGCCGGGGTGCATGGCGACGACGATCAGGCCAACAATGATGCCGGTGCGATCATCCGCCAACGGTTGGGCTGCCAGGCGGTGCTTATTACGCGTGGCGAAAAAGGGATGAGTCTGTATGAGGGAGACGGGGTCTCCTGGCATATTCCGACACAGGCCCGTCAGGTCTACGACGTCACCGGCGCGGGCGATACGGTGATCGGGACCTTGGCGCTGGCGCTGTCGACCGGCGCCTCGATGCGAGATGCGGCGGTACTGGCGAATTACGCGGCTGGTGTTGTGGTCGGCATGGTGGGCACCGCGACCCTGTCGGCACAGCAGCTTTCGGAGGCTTTGGGCCATGACTAAGACCACGCCCTTCGTGACCGTCGTCATTCCGGCCCGGTACGGGTCGACGCGTTTTCCCGGGAAGCCCCTCGCCATGCTCGGGCCGAAGCCCATGATCCAGCACGTCTATGAGCAAGCGGTGGCCTGCCGCCTGGTTTCGGATGTGTTGGTGGCCACCGATCATAAACGCATCAAGGAGACCGTGGAAGGATTCGGCGGGCAGGCCGTAATGACCGGCGGAGCCTATCGGACCGGCACTGATCGGGTCGCCGAGATTGCGCGCAAGGTCCGCGGGGACCTCTTCGTGAACCTCCAAGGCGATGAGATCCCGCTGCAGCCTGAGTTGCTGGCGGACCTCATTGAGCCGTTCCTCACGAGCGGCGCAGAGATGGGGACGCTGAAGCGTGCGATGGACTCGCTAGAGGATCTCCATAATCCCTCGGTGGTGAAAGTGGTGACAGACCATCTTGGCAATGCTCTGTATTTTTCGCGCGCACCAATTCCGGTGGTGCGGGACGACGCCAGCCATGCGGCCGTCGCAGGGCTGCATTACATGCATCTCGGTCTGTACATTTACCGGCGCGATATCTTGTTGAAGATCGAGGCGCTGCCCTCCGGACGGTTGGAGGAGGCGGAAAAGCTGGAGCAGTTGCGCGCGCTGGAGCATGGGATTGCGATCAGAGTCTGGGAAACCAAACGTGCCTCCTTGCGAGTGGATACGCCGGAGGATGTCGAGCCGGTGACGGAGAAGCTCCGCCACTTTGAGGCCGTGAAACGGGAGTTGGCTGCGATCAGAGCCACCCACGGGAAGTAGGCCCCGGTGGCAGGGGTGTCGGAATTATACGATCGGACAAGATGGGGGCAGCCATGAGTAAATTCATTTTCGTCACCGGCGGCGTCGTCTCCTCCCTGGGGAAAGGGCTCGCGTCAGCTTCGATCGGCAACTTGCTGGAGAGCCGCGGGTTGAAGATCACCTTCCTGAAGCTCGACCCCTACATCAACGTCGATCCCGGCACGATGAATCCCTATCAGCATGGGGAAGTCTACGTGACGGACGACGGAGCGGAAACGGACCTGGACCTCGGCCACTATGAGCGGTACACGTCCCTGACCCTCACCAAAGAAAACAACTACACAACCGGCCGGATTTATCATTCGGTCATTACCAAAGAGCGGCGCGGCGACTACCTGGGCGGGACCGTGCAGGTGGTGCCCCATGTCACCGACGAGATCAAGCAGAGCATCATGCGCATCTCGAAGGGGATGGACGTCACGATCGTGGAGATCGGCGGTACCGTCGGTGATATCGAGAGCCTGCCCTTCCTCGAAGCGATTCGCCAGATGCCCTACGATGTGGGCCGCGAGAACGTGCTCTATGTCCACCTCACGCTGGTGCCCTATATCGGCGCAGCGGGCGAGCTGAAGACCAAACCGACGCAGCACTCCGTTAACAAGCTGCGGGAAATCGGTATCCAGCCCCATATCCTCCTCTGCCGAACCGACCGCTATCTGCCGCCAGAACTCAAGGACAAGATCGCGATGTTCTGCAACGTCGAAAAAGACGCGGTCATCACGGCCAAGGACGTGGATTCGATTTACGAAGTGCCGATCGTGTTCCGGAAGGAAGGGCTGGACGATCTGATCGTGCGCCTGCTCCATCTGGAGACCGGTCCGCCGAACCTGCGCGAATGGGATGCAATGGTCCAGAAGATCAAGCATCCCAAGCATGAAGTCTCCGTCGCCCTGGTCGGCAAGTATGCGGGCTTGAAGGAATGTTACAAGAGCCTCGCGGAATCGCTCGTGCATGGCGGCATCGACCATGAAACGAAGGTCAATATTCTGTGGATCGAATCGGAAGAGATCGAACGGCAGGGGACCGAGCGTATCCTGCGCGAGGTTGACGGCATTCTGGTGCCTGGCGGGTTCGGTTCGCGCGGGATCGAAGGAAAAATCGCGTCGATTCGCTACGCCAGAGAACATCAGATTCCATTTTTCGGCCTCTGTCTGGGCATGCAGTGCGCGACGATCGAGTTTGCGCGGAACGTGGCAGGCCTGGCCGGCGCCAACAGCGCGGAATTCGATGAGGCCACTCCCTATCCCGTCATTCATTTGATGTCGGATCAGCAGTCCGTTAGCGACAAGGGCGGGACGATGCGGCTCGGCTCCTATCTCTGCAAACTTGGGGAGGGGACTCTGGCTCAAAAGATGTACGGGGTGAACGAAGTGCGCGAGCGCCATCGGCACCGGTATGAATTCAACAATGCCTACCGTGAGCAATTGACCGCCAAGGGCCTCGTGTTGAGCGGGCTGTCGCCGGACGGCCGGCTGGTCGAGATCGTTGAATTGAAAGATCATCCCTGGTTCCTGGCGACGCAGTTCCATCCGGAATACAATTCACGGCCTCACCGTCCGCATCCGTTGTTTAGCGGGTTTGTGGGGGCGGCTCTTCGCCGCAAATGCGGCCACTGAGGCGAGATGCTGAAACCAGCTTTCAGCTTCGTTCTCGGGTCGTCGAAATCCTCAACGTACCCGTGAGGGTACGCCTCCGGTTTCGACTCGCCTGCAGCCTCGCTACAAGACTGGTTTGAGCATCTCACGGGAAGTTGGAAGAACATAAAAACTATGGCACACGAAGTCGAGATAGGAAACTTCACAGTCGGGGCTGGGCATCGGCCGTTTTTGATTGCCGGGCCCTGTGTCATCGAGAGCGAATCGCTGGTGCTGGAGACGGCGGCGCGCATCGCGGAAATTGCCAAGTCTCTGGACATGCCTTACATCTTCAAGTCCTCCTTCGATAAAGCCAACCGGACCTCCATCAATTCCTACCGCGGACCCGGCCTTGAAAAGGGCCTGGCAGTGCTGAAGAAGGTCAAGGATCAGCTGGGCCTTCCGATCCTGACGGACGTCCATACGGAAGAGCAGGCGACTGAGGCAGGGAAGATCGTGGACGTGCTCCAGATTCCCGCCTTCCTCTGCCGGCAGACTGACTTGCTCATCGCGGCGGCCAAGACCGGCAAGGTTGTGAACGTGAAGAAGGGCCAGTTCCTCTCGCCTCTGGAGATGGGCAATGCGGTGAAGAAAGTGGAGGAGTCGGGAAACACGCGGATCATCCTGACCGAACGAGGCTCGTCGTTCGGCTACAACAATCTCGTCGTGGACATGCGCTCGTTCCCGGTTCTACGGAGCTTCGGCTATCCGGTGGTTTTTGATGCGACCCATAGTGTGCAGTTGCCGGGCGGCGGGGGTACCAAATCAAGCGGCCAGCGCGAATTCGTCGAGCCCCTGGCCTGCGCGGCAGCCGGTGCGGGCGTCGATGGCTTCTTCATGGAAGTCCATCCCAATCCGGACGAGGCCCTTTCGGACGGACCCAATATGGTGCCGCTCCATCAACTCAAAACTTTGCTAGAACGGGTCCTACGGATATGCGACGCGTCACAACCCAGAAAATAACCAAGCCGAATGGCGTCAAGTCTGTGACCGTAAAAGGCAGGACTAGCCTTGAGGTTGGCCGGCGCGTATTGGAGATCGAGGCTCGCGCGGTTCAGGCTATGGTGCCGCGTCTCGATGGCGCGTTCTCAACTGCCGTAGACCTGCTCTATCAGTGCAAGGGCAAGGTCGTGGTCTCTGGCATGGGCAAGTCCGGTTTGATCGGGCAGAAGATCGCTGCCACGATGGCCAGCACCGGGACGCCCTCCTTCTTTCTCCATCCGGCTGAAGGACTCCACGGGGATCTGGGCATGTTGGCGCGAGGCGATGTGCTCATTGCGATTTCGAACAGCGGAGAGACCCAGGAAATTCTGCAGCTCCTGCCCTTTATGGAGCGGATGAGCATCCCTGTCGTGGCGATCGTCGGCCGCATGGGGTCGACCCTGGCCAAGACGAGCGATGTGGCGCTGGACGTGTCCGTCGCCGAAGAGGCCTGCCCCATGGGGTTGGCGCCAACGGCGAGCACGACCGCGACCCTGGCGATGGGCGACGCCTTGGCCGTGGCCTTGCTTGAAAAGCGCGGCTTCAAGGAGCATGACTTTGCGCAGTTCCATCCAGGCGGCACGTTGGGACGCCGGTTACTGGTGAAGGTGCGGGACGTGATGCATGTCGGGGGGGAGTTGCCGCAAGTGAACGAGACGGCCTCAACGTCGGCAGCTTTGCTGGAAATGTCGGCCAAGAAACTCGGCATGACGACGGTCGTCAATCGAGCCGGCGCACTGGTGGGCATCATTACAGACGGAGACCTGCGTCGGTTCATCCAGCAGGGCGGTAATTTTTCCAAGGGCACAGCCGGGTCGCTGGCCTCGCGCCATCCCAAACTGATCGGGCCGGATGAACTGGCAGCCAAGGCGGTCGAAATGATGGAGCGCTACTCCATTACCACGCTCGTCGTCGCAGAAAATGCCAAACGCATCGTCGGGGTCGTGCATCTACATGATCTGCTCAAGCACGGCATTGTATAGTAGGGTGCTGAAACAGTCCGCCAGCTTCGTTCTTGGCTCATCGAAATCCTCAACGTACCCAGAGGGTACGCCTCTGGTTTCGACTCGCCTGCGGCCTTGCTGGACGAACTGTTTGAGCACCCTGATGGGCGGTCTTCTCTGGGGCCTCAATAGTCTGTTGGGGTCAGCAAATGGAGCGTGTCGCAGATGAGTCGCATGCCGGCAGCATGGAAATTGGTCGGACAAGAGTCGTTCAACCTCCCGAACTTCATTACGCTCACCCGCATCCTCTTGATCCCTGTCTTCGTGGTGCTCTTTGCCACGCCGACTCCGGACCGATCCCTCAGTGCGGCCCTCATCTTCGTCATCGCAGCGGTCACCGATCTCTTGGATGGGTATCTGGCCCGCCGGAACGGCCAAGTCACCATACTCGGGAAGCTGCTCGATCCTATCGCCGATAAGCTGTTGGTCCTCTCCGCCCTGATTCTCCTGGTCAATGTCGACCGCGTGAGCGCCTTGGCCGCGATTTTGATCATTGCGCGCGAGGTGGCGGTCACAGGCATCCGCGCCATTGCCGCCAGCGAAGGGATGGTGATTTCGGCTGAGACGACGGGCAAGTACAAGATGGCGCTGCAAGTCGTGGCGATCGTGCTCTTGATCCTCGAAGGCACCTTCTTGTCCGACTTCGGCAATCTGCACCTGGCCGGCATCGCCACGCTCTATCTGTCGCTGGTGCTGGGCTATATTTCCGGTGGGCAGTATGTGTGGAGTTTCTGGAAGCAGGTCGTAGCCAAGGGACTTTGACCGGATGCTGAAAAAGCCCACCAGCTTCGTTCTCGCATCGTTCAGACCCTCAACGTACCCTAAAGGGTACGCCTCGGCCCTTCACTCGCTGCGGCCTTGCTGGATGGACTTTTTGAGCATCCTGCCAGTTTGAACATTCTGTAAGCGCGCTCAATGTACATGGACCATCAAGAACTCTTCGTATTGCTCGTGATTGTCGGCTATCTGCTGGGGGCTGTGCCATTCGGCGTGGTGGTGTCGAAGGCGATGGGCCTGCCGGATCCTCGCACGGTCGGGAGTAAGAACGTCGGCTTCACCAATGTCCTGCGCGTGTCCGGAAAAAAGGCCGGCATCCTGACCTTGATCGGGGACATGGGCAAGGGCTGGGCGATGGGTTGCGCGGCGAATCAGGTGCTGCAAGACGAATGGACCATTCTGCTCGTGGCGCTCGCGCCGATCCTCGGGCACCTCTGTTCGCCCTTTCTCGGATTCACCGGCGGCAAGGGAGTGGCGACAGCCCTTGGCTCAGTCCTCGGCGTGGCCCCACTCATCGGCTTCATCTTGTTATGTACCTGGCTTGGCGCCGTCGCCCTCTGGCGCTATTCCTCCGGCGGGGCACTCACAGCCTTCGCACTCTTTCCCCTCATCGCGGTTTTGGTCCATCCAACCGTGGAGTTCGTGTTCTTCTCCGTCATCGTCAGCAGTCTCATCGTGATGAAGCACCGGGGGAACATCGAGAGGCTCTGGAAGGGGACGGAGAGCAAAATAGGGGAACGGAAGAACTGACAGCGGTATTGGTCCTTTGCTCCCGGAGCGCGCGGCCTGAGAAGGCCCTTGCTCGACGGGCGCAGTAGAGCCAACATCGCTGGCCGTCGTAACATTTCCTCTACGGTTCACCTCTCACGTCTCACCTTTCACGTCCCCCAAGATGCTTTCCCCTGAGGAAAGGGGTATTCTGCCGCGGCCACACGAGACCACCATGCAGACAACACAACGCTGGATTCTTCTGCCGCTCTATACGCAAGTGCTCATCGCCGTGGCCTGCGGCGCGCTGCTGGGAACGATCTTCGGGCAGGAGCCCTATTGGGGCGGCCTGCGCAACGAGCAGCTGGGCAAGCTCGGCCTGTTCGTCGTCACCCTGCTCAAGACCCTCGCCATTCCGCTCATCTTCTTCGCGATCCTCGATGCGCTCATTCGCGCCAGCCTCCCGCTTCGCCAGGGGGGCAAGCTGCTTATCATCTGTCTCGTCAACGTCTCCGTTGCCATGGCGATCGGCCTCGTGATCATGAACACCTGGCAGCCGGGCCTGGCCTGGGTCGGCCACGTCGACGAGTTGCTGCATTACGTGCCGGGTGCCAAGCCATCGGCGGGCCAGCTCGCGACGGTGCAGGCCGGCGCGCAGAGCCCGCTCGAATACCTCGCCTTCTATATTCCCCGCACCATCATGGCGCCCTTTTCCAGCAACAACATCATCGGCGTCGTCCTCCTTGCGCTGGTCCTGGGCATCATGCTGCGCCGTCTGCTGAGCCATGCAGCCCACGAGAGCGGGGTGGTCCAGGCCCTCGCGCGGACGATCGAGCGAGTCTATGGCTGGTTGGTGCAGATCCTCGGGTGGATCATCCTTGCCGTGCCGCTCGCCGTCTTCGGCGTCGTTGCGCAGGTCGTCGGCAAATCTGGCATCGGCGTGTTCTCCGTTCTCTGGATCTTCCTCGCTGCCATGCTCGCGGGGCTTGCCGTCCATGGGCTCCTCTACTATCCGCTCGTCGCCTGGCTGGTGGGGAAGAAGTCGCCCAAGGTCTATCTGGGGCAGGGGGCCGACGCGATCATGACCGCCATGTCCTGCAACAGCAGCCTTGCCACCGTGCCGGTCACACTCCGGTGTCTCGACCGCATGCAGGTCTCGCCGCAATCGGCGCGCCTCGCCGCCTGCATCGGCACGAACCTCAACAACGACGGCATCACCCTCTACGAAGCGATGGCTGCGCTCTTTCTCGCCCAGGCGCTGGGCTTCGACCTGCCGATGGCGAATCAGCTACTGATCGTCGCAGCCTCGATCATCGCAGGGGCTGGCGTGGCCGGCATCCCCGAAGCAGGGCTGATCGTGCTGCCGCTCGTCCTCTCCGCCGCGGGCCTGCCGGCCCCCGTCATCGTCGCCGCCATCCCCCTCATCATGACCGTGGATTGGATCATCGCGCGAGCCCGCTCCGGCGTAAATGTCATGAGCGACATGCTTGTCGCTATCCTCCTTGATAGAGGACATTGATCTGAGAGACAGAGGGATAAGATCATCTGGGTTTAGCCAATGAAACGTGACAGCAAGACAGCAATGGTGAAAAAGTCCCTTCCCTTGTCGAAGGTCTATCGCTTGCTTGAGCCTGGGCCGGTCGTGCTGGTCACGACCGCTGGCAAAGGGAAGGCCAACATCATGGCCCAGTCGTGGCACATGATGATCGAGTTCGAGCCGCCGCTGGTGGGCTGCGTGATCAGCAACCGGAACCATTCGTTCAACCTGCTGACGGCGGCGAAGGAATGCGTGATCAACATCCCGACGGTGGAGTTGGCGGCGCAGGTGGTGGGCTGCGGCAACACGTCGGGGCGCAGGACTGACAAGTTCAAGAAGTTTGGCCTGACGCCGGTGCCTGCGTCCCGCGTGAAGGCGCCGCTCATCGACGAGTGCTATGCCAATCTCGAGTGCCAGGTCGTGGATATGAGGCTGGCGGGCCAATACAACATCTTCATTCTTGAGGTTATCAAAGCCTGGATCGATCCCTCCAAGAAAAATCCCCGGACGATCCACCATCGCGGGAAGGGCACTTTCATGGTGGCCGGCAGGACGATCACGCTGCCCTCTAAGATGAAATAGGCGCAGGGAGAACATGGACCGGGAGCCTTTTTCGCTGAAGACCGCTATACTCCTGCCGTTGTGTCGAGTGTGACAACCTGTTGGCTCTGCCGGGACCGTCTTCGATCACGTACATTCTGCGATTCACTAAGTCATCAATAGTTTTTCACTGTTCTGCTAGAGGAGGTGCGCGATGCCGGGAATGGATTCCCTGAAGCAATACGTCATCCACTACGGGTTTCAGGTGATGGGCGCGGCGATCGTGTTTGTGGCCGGTGTGCTGGCGGCCCGCTGGGCCGGCAGGCTGACGCAGCGGTGGTTGGATCGCCAGGATATGGAGCCGCCGGTCCGGATGCTGTTGTCGAAGGCCGTGCAGATCGTGATCCTGCTTTTTGCGACGATGGCGGCATTGGGCCAGTTGGGCGTGCATATTGCGCCGCTGCTCGCTGGGATCGGGGTGGCCGGACTCGGCGTCGGGTTGGCGCTGCAAGGGGTGTTGAGTAACCTCGTGGCGGGGTTTTCGATTATTTTCACCAAACCCTACCGGGTGGGGGAGCATATCTCGATCCTGGGTGTGCAGGGTGATGTCGTGGCCATCGGGATTTTTTCGACGACGCTCCTGCATCCTGATCGCTCGCGCATCGTGCTGCCCAACCGCAAAGTGGTGGGGGAGATCCTGCACAACTTCGGCACGATCCGCCAACTCCATCTGCAAGTCGGCGTGGCCTATCGCACGAACCTGACCGAGGCGCTGGCGCTGGTGCGCGAGATCCTGGATCAGAATCCCTCCGTCTTCACGGACCCGGCCCCCGTGGTTGGGATCTCCCAACTGGGCGACTCGGCCATTACGATCTCTATTGCCCCCTGGACCTCGGTCGGCAATTTCGTGAAGGTGCAAGGGGAATTGAACCAGGCCATCATCGAACGGTTCCGCGCAGCCCAGATTGAGATTCCGTTCCCGCAACAGGAAGTCCGCCTGCTGTCGCAGGTGTGAGCAGACGCGAAGCGCCGGTTGCGAACGACGAGCGACGGCGCTGGAGACTGAGGGCGAGAAGAGCGCGAATGGCGCGGTGGGGTGAGTTGGTTCCTCTGGTTCATTTGGTTGGAGGTCAGTAGGGCTTCATTGGTGCAGACGCGTACCCCATGCGCGACCTGTTCTGAAATTTTCGGGCGAGACGAGTTTGGTACGCCACGCGCACTTATAATCAAGGAGGTCCTATGTCCATGGTGACTGCGTTAGCCCTCTCCCTACTCTTGCTTACCCTCACCGGCTGCGTTGCCTCCACCCCTCCTCCGGCCACAAAGCAGGAGACGGGCAAGAAAGACTCCACCAAGAAAGTCATTAAACATGATGAGGAAAAGGAGATGAACGAGGAAAGCCGGAACGCCATTATGGATCGGTAGTCGTTAGGGGAGTGGCCCAGGCTGCCTACATCGAGGGCTTCGTCTCTTTGACGCGAGGCGGGGCGAAGACGTCCGGGTTGGCCTATGTGGGTTGTCCTGTTGGCCGGACCGGAAACTCTACCAGATGAACCAGAGAGACCAGCCAGACCAGAGAGACGGGCCCGGCTGCGCCTCATCAAATACGTGGACCTACTCAGACCAGGACGCGAAGTCGATGGATGCCGATGTGGATCGGGTGTAGAAAGAACTCACGGAGAACGTTGCGGGGTCGAAGGCGTTTTGACCTCAGCGAGGGGCATGTTGGTTTTCCCGGCTGTGTATCGGGCCGGCTTGATCGGCGGGGCTGAGTATGGGGACGGGGTGTTACGAATCGCCGGGAAAACGGTGGGCTATGACAATTTTGCGGGGCTTTCGTTTGGCCCCCAGATCGGGGTCCAGAAGACGTCGCTGCTCCTGATGTTCATGAAAGAGCCGGTCCTGGATAAATTCCAGGCGAGTCAGGGCTTTGAATTGGGCATTGATGCCAACGCCACCGGCGTTGTGGTTGGGGCCAATGCCTCGTTGGACACTACCAATGCGGGCGAATCTATCTTGGCCTTTATCTTCGGCCAGCGAGGACTGATGGCCGGGGTTACGCTGGAAGGTTCGAAATTCACAAAGCGCGATCATCAATAGCAGCATTGGCCTGATTGGAAGCCTGCCGAACCGACTAAACAGACCAGAAAAACCAAATAAACCAGAGGGGCCAGCCAGGCCAATTTGAACGGGCTTTTCTGGTGTTTGCCATCCAAGACGTTGATTATATTGAAATATTATTTCTTATTTCGCGTGGAAGTTCATGATATGATTTGGGCGCTGCTTTCTTGGTCGTCATGGGCTCTCCCCTGGCGTGAGAAAGACGGGGGGGTGATGTGGCCATCACCTCCCCATTTTTTTGTCTCTTGGATTTCTTGGGTTCGGGACTTCAGCCGCCTCTCTCTTCTCCTCAGCACCTGACTCTTCATCCGGATCGTGAACTCAGGGCCGTCGCTTCGATGGCACTACCTGGTTCGTCGTCGTCATTTGTTCAAGAATGCACCAGACGAAATGCGACCGACGGTCACGACGAGGTCGTGGTCGGAGGGAAGGTCTGCGACCTATTCGTCCTGACCAAACCGATGGGGGTCTGGTTGTGGCATCGAGTTTCTATTTCGTGGGGTCTGAGATCTCTGATGGTTGAACGGACAGGAAGTGCTGCGGGGGACTCTTCTGCTGGGTCTGCTGACTGTGAGATGAGATGTTGGTTTGAGGGAGATCGAGGAGAAGGGAAGTGAGGGGGCGACGTGGCCGCCGCCCCCTCATGGTGCTACTTCTTCTTCTTTGCCGCTTTTTTTGCGGTCTTCTTCTTTGCTGCTTTCTTCGTTGCCATGTGAACTCCACCCCCTTTCGGTGTGAGAATGTTGAACACTGTATGTGATGTATATCAGAGTTTGAGCGGCGAGTAAAATTTTCTCTTCAAGATTTTTCGGCAGAAGTGAGGGAGGACTTGAGGAAGATCACAGAGAGTCGGAAGTTTTTCTCGCTGCCATGTCGATCGTTCCCTTCCGTGCCAGACTTTTCTTAAGCGACCACAAAGAAACGGGGCCAACTCCTGCTGTGATGATCACAATAGGCGTTGGCCCCGAATCATTTCAGTCTGCTGGATTGCAGCGAGTCTAGGCGGTTTGTTGGATCGCCGAGAGCAGCCACTTCCCGTCTTGGAATCGCATGAAGGTCCAGACTTCGCTCGACTCGCTCGGCGTCACGTCGCTGCCTTCGACGAGATAGCCTGTTTCTCCTCGTTGCTTTGTCAGGGACACCGTATAGTCACGGGCGCTCCAGCGGAGTCCCACCGTCGCGTAATGCGTGGCGTCTTCGATCCAGGATTCTCTGACTTCTGCCTGGAGGAGGGCCACATCTTCCACATGGTTCTGGACGTCCAGGCTGGTCTGTTCTGCCAGGGCTGTGCCGAAATAGGTGAGCATCTCTGGCGTGACGAACCGTCGCAACCCTGCCAGGTCCTGCTTGCTCCAGGCTGTTTGAATATCGGTCAGCAGTTGCTGGAAGGCCGTCTTGTCCGCGGGGGTGACGTCGCTGACCACCACCGTGGTCTGGATGGCTGTGGCGGACGGCTCTGCCAGGAGACTGCCGCTGACGGCGCTGCTCCTCGTGATCCCGGAAAAGTCAGGGATGGGCCGCCGGACTTTCATGAAATACAACAGCGCTCCTGCTCCCAGGAGCATGAGGATGAGGAGTATCCCGGTGGAGCTGGAGGATCCTGCTGCCTGCTCGGTTGCGCCGGCCTGTTCACCGGCTTCGGTGGTCTTTGCGCTGCTGTCCGTCGCCCCGAAGAGCATATGCCCGATCCATGATCCGGCGAGACCTCCTGCGATTCCGGCCAAGAGGGGATTGCGCTGCAGGAACGAAGGTTGCCTGGCAGGAGCCGGCTGGGCCGTGGGCGCTTGCTGTGGCGCGGTCGTGGCAGGCTTTGGTGTGGCCGACTGTTGAATCGGCTTCGCGCTGCTCTGGTCATAGGTGCGGGATCCACGGCTGCCGATGCTGCCAGAGGCGCTTCCGCTTCGTGAGCCGCTGGAATAGCCTCCGCCAGATCCACCCCTTGCCCTTGCGAAGGAGATGGCAGGAGTTCCGATCAGGGCAATCACGATGAATGAGGCAATAAGTTTCGTTTGGTTCAAGGCAAGCTCCCTTTCTATCGAGGTCACGGATGAATCACATATTTAAACTATCCTAACAGCAATGGCCCTAAGAAAATGTAATATTCGAAAGAGGCTATTCCCGCCATTCATTGACTCTCCTCAGGCCCCTTCATATAATGCCGCTCGATAGTCGATTTTGACTGCATTTCCAGACAGTTATGACTTCTTTCTCCAAGACATCTCTGGCGGAAACATGGGGTAAGGTCCGTGCGGAGCTCTCCCATGCCTTTTCGACCGGATCCAAGGCCGAGGTGTTCACCATTGAAGATCTCGCGTTGCTCGAACGGGTCGCTGATGCGGTGGTGACGCGGGGGATGGCAGCTCCCGCCACGGTCTTTCTCGAATCGCTCGGGCCCATGAACTTTCTCGGCAGCCAGGCCCTCTACTTTCTGACTCCGATCATCGAATGGGCGTTCAACGTGAAGGAAGTCGAGCAGGTGGCCTGCCTGCTCGAACGGCGCGATACGATCTCCCGCCTCCTTACACTCATTGAAACGAAGTCTGCCCCCCAGGCTCCCCAAGGAGCCTCCGCGAGATGACTGAGCCGAGCGCAACACCCAAGCCAGTGAGTACCCAGCCCCTCAACGTCATCGTGGCGACCGACTGCGGCAGCACCACGACCAAAGCCATCCTGATTGAGAAGATTGGCAACGAGTATCGGCAGACCTATCGTGGGGAAGCCCCCACGACGGTGGAAGCGCCCTTTGAAGATGTGACGCGCGGGGTGCTGAACGCGATTGCGGAAATTGAAGAACTCTCCGGCCGCAAAATCCTCGACGGCGACAAGATCATTACGCCCTGCCGCGATGCGAAGACCGGTGTCGATATTTACATCTCCACCAGCAGCGCGGGCGGCGGGTTGCAGATGATGGTGACGGGCGTGGTGCAGAATATGACGGGTGAAAGCGCGCAACGGGCCGCGCTGGGGGCCGGCGCAATTGTCATCGATGTCTTGGCGTCGAACGATGGCCGCCTGCCCCATGAAAAGATCGAGAGGATCCGCACCATGAGGCCGGACATGATCTTGATGTCCGGTGGGACGGATGGCGGGGCGGTCACCCATGTGGTCGAAATGGCCGAATACATTTCCGCCGCAGAGCCCCGACCCCGGTTCGGGGCCACGTACAAGCTTCCGTTGATTTATGCGGGCAATAAAGACGCGCAGCCGCAAGTGAAGAAGATCCTGGGCGAGAAAACCGCGCTCGTGCTGACTGACAACATTCGTCCCGTGCTGGAGCGGGAGAATCTCACGCCGGCGCGAGACAAGATTCACGACCTCTTTCTCGAACATGTCATGCAGCAGGCGCCTGGCTATAAGAAGCTGATCGAGATGGCGGGGGCGCCGATCATGCCGACGCCGGCGGCGGTCGGGGTGATCATGGAAACGATCGCCAAGCGGGAACATCTGAATTTGATCGGGGTGGATATCGGCGGCGCGACCACGGACGTCTTCTCGGTCTTCGAAGGATTGTTCAATCGGACCGTCAGCGCGAACCTCGGGATGTCCTACAGTATTTCCAACGTGCTGGCGGAAGCAGGACTTGCCAACATCATGCGGTGGGTGCCCTTTACGCTCGACGAACAGACGCTCCGCAATCGGATCAAGAACAAGATGGTCCGGCCGACGACGATTCCTCAGACGCTGGACGAGTTGCAGATCGAACATGCGATTGCCCGCGAGGCGCTTCGGCTCGCCTTGATCCATCACAAGTCCCTCGCGACGGCGCTTAAAGGCATCCAGCAGGAACGTACGATCTCGGACGTGTTCGAGCAGCAGCAGTCCGGCAAGACCCTGATCAACATGCTCAAGCTCGATTTGATCGTGGGGAGTGGCGGTATCCTGTCCCATGCGCCGCGCCGCGTGCAATCGATGCTGCTGATGGTGGATGCCTATGAACCGCTCGGGGTGACGAGGCTCTCGGTGGACAGTATCTTCATGATGCCGCATCTGGGCGTGCTCTCGACGATCAATGAGCAGGCGGCCACCGATGTCTTCGTCCGTGATTGCATGGTCTATTTGGGAACCTGTGTTGCGCCGATCGGGCAGGGAAAGGAGGGGGAACGGTGCGCGGACTATGCCATCACCTTTCCGGATGGGCGAGTGGACAAGGGGCAACTGTCGTTCGGTGATCTTCGGTTGATCCCATTAGGCAGCGATGAGAAGGCTTCAATTACGATTCAGCCGGCGAAACAGGTCAATCTCGGGGCCGGGGCAGGCGTGTCGATCACGCGAGAGGTGCAGGGAGGCGTGGTGGGAATCTTGCTCGATGGACGAGGGCGTCCCTTGCAGTTGCCGACCGAGCACAATGCCAGAGTGGCCATGCTGATGAAATGGTTCAATGCGGTGGATCTTTACCCAGTGCTGAGTGCTGAGAAATGAGTGCTGAGATAAGCCTCCGAATCTTTTTCTGTTCTCATGTCTCAGCACCCAGCACTCAGCACTGTTGTTAACATGGCCCATTCTTACACCCCAGGCTTAACCGTCACAGAACAGACCACGGTCCGTCGTCGACGGATGTTGTCTTTGCCAGGCACCGTGCTGGTTGCGACCGGGGAAACTGTGCGCGCGAATCAGGCGGTGGCTCGTGCGGAATTGCCCGGGAAGGTCTATCCCCTGAACCTGGCCAACCAGTTGGGCGTGGCGCCGGATGAGATCAACGAGTATTTGATCAAGAAGGCGGGCGATTCGGTGCAGAAGGACGAGATCCTGGCGGAGAATAAACCCCTCATCAAATGGTTCAAGACGGAAGTCCTCTCGCCTATCACCGGCGTCGTGGAATCCGTCTCGACCATCACAGGGCAGGTCCTGTTGCGGGAGCCGCCACGGGTGCTGGAGTTGCTGGGCTATGTAGACGGGCTCATCGTCGAGGTGATCCCTCAGCAAGGGGTCGTCGTCGAAACCGATTGCAGCCTGGTGCAAGGGATCTTCGGTATCGGCGGGGAAACCTGGGGCGAGATCGTGATCGCGGTGACCTCGCCGGACGAAGTGCTCTCGCCTCGTCACTTCACCGACGCCATGAAGGGCAAGGTGGTTGTGGGAGGTTCCTTCATCTCGTCGGACGGGTTGGCCCGCGCGAAAGAGGTGGGGGTGGCGGGGTTGGTTATTGGCGGCATTCATGATAAGGATTTGCGCGCACTCCTGGGCTATGACCTTGGCGTGGCCATCACTGGCACGGAACAGGTCGGCTTTACCCTGATTCTCACCGAAGGGTTCGGCACCATCCCCATGGCCGATAAAACATTCACGCTCCTCTCCGCCCATGCGGGCCAACAGGCCTCCATTTCAGGCGCGACGCAAATTCGCGCCGGGGTCATTCGTCCGGAGATCATCATCCCCAAACACATCACGGGCTCTCACGGCACTGCTGCCGTGCCCCAGCGGGAAGGCATCCGGATCGGCGACCAGGTGCGGATCATCCGAGATCCTCTGTTCGGCAAGATCGGCGAAGTCGCCAGTCTGCCCTCCGATCTCCAGAAGATTCCGACCGAAAGTGAAGTGCGGGTGCTGGAAGTCCGTTTTGCCGATGGCAGTAGAGTTATGATTCCGCGGACGAATATCGAGCTGATTGAAGGGGCCTAGCAGGATGCTGAAAACGTCTGCCAGCTTCGTTCTCGACTCGTCGAAATCCTCAACGTACCCTGGAGGGTACGCCTCCGGTTTTGACTCGCCTGCGGCCTTGCTGGACAGCCGTTTTGAGCATCCTGTCTCATGGAAGATTTGGGTGCTCCTGCTCGTGGCCATGCTGAGTCAGCCATGGATGCCGGTGTTTGCGCAGTACGAGGACCAGACGAAGAAGACCCTTTCTCCTCCGCAAGATGTCCGCGCCTTCGATACTCCCAGCGATGGTGGCGGCAGTGTGACCGTGATTTGGGCACCCGCTCCCTACGATAGCGCTGCGACCAAGTATCAGATCCTCCTGAGCGAGGGCACGGCGGCTGATCCTGCTGCGATGAAGGTCGTGGCGGAATTTCCTGCCAATCAACATTATGTTCGTGAATCCAAGTGGCCCTGGTGGACGAGGCCTGCGACGGGAGATCAGCACCAGTTCACGCTGAGGAACGGGCGGGGAGTCGAACTCAAGAACGGGACGACCTATAGTATCGCTGTGGCTGCGGTCTTGAGCGATGATCGTGGTATCGGTCAGCCTGTGCTGGTGACGCCGCAACCGAACTGGATGAACTGGAATCAGATCAATAATCTTGTGCTGGCGCTTCTGTTCGGCGGCATCGTGTTCTACGCGATCAGCAGGGCCAGAACGAGAGAGATCTTTTTGCGCCGTATTCCCGGCTTGGATGCCGTGGATGAGGCCATTGGTCGTGCGACCGAGTTAGGTAAGCCGATCCTGTACCTCACCGGAGCCCACGACATGAGCGATCCCTCGACGATCGCAGCGGCAGTTATTCTTGGGCGGGTGGCCAAACGCACGGCAGCCTATGAGACGGAGCTGCTCGTGCCGCATCGCGACCCGATGACCATGGCCGTCTGCCAGGAGATTACGAAACAGGCCTATCTGGAAGCGGGCAAGCCTGATCTCTATAAGGACGATTCGAATTTCTTCATTACGTCGGATCAATTCAGCTATACCGCGGCAGTGGACGGGATCATGCTGCGTAAAAAGCCTGCGGCGAATTTCTTCATGGGAGCCTACTTTGCCGAAGCGCTCTTGTTGACGGAAACCGGCGCAAGCACCGGCGCGATTCAAATCGCCGGGACGGACTCGGATCACCAGCTCCCGTTCTTCGTCACCACCTGCGACTATACCTTGATCGGGGAGGAGCTCTACGCGGCCAGCGCCTATCTCTCCAGGGAACCGGTGCAGGTCGGGACGTTGCTCGGGCAGGATATCGGCAAGGGGCTCATCCTCTGCATCCTCGTAGCTGGGACGGTTCTGGCCACTTTGGGCGTGCTGCTCGATACGCAGTGGCCGCAATTGTTTCTGGATGTGTTTAAGGACGTGAAATGATTTTTCTTCGCCGACAGGTTCCGCTCCTGATCACGCTCATCACAGGCCTGGTGTTTGCGGCACAGTATTATGTACCGCATCCGGCTTCGGAGCAGATGCTGACTTCCGTCACCAAGTGGCTCCAGATCATCGGCGGATTCGCGTTGGTGTTGGGCGTCAGCAGCCTGTTCCATGTCCATGCGATCAAGATCCGGCGCAAGGAAGCAGGCTGGGGCTACAGTTTCGTGCTGTATGTGAGCATGTTGGGCACCATTGCGGTGGGCCTCTGGTCGAACGGTAAGGAAGCTGTCGATGGTGCCATGACCTCCTTTGGCTGGATCTATAACTTCATGATGGTTCCCTTGCAGGGGACGATGTTTGCCATCCTCGCCTTCTTCATCGCCTCGGCCGCCTACCGGTCGTTCCGCGCGCGGAGCCGCGAGGCAGCGGTGCTGCTCATTGCGGCGGTGATCGTGATGATGGGCCGCGTGCCGCTTGGAGAATATCTCATCCCGCTCAGCGGCGACCTGTCCCAATGGATTTTGAACGTGCTGAATGCGTCGGTGCGGCGCGCGATCCTGATCGGTGTGAGCCTCGGCACGGTCGCCCTTTCCATCAAGATTATCTTCGGCATGGAGCGGTCGTATCTGGGTGGTGGGAAAGAGTAAGGCAAAGTTAAAAATGCAAAATGAAAAATTGATCGAATCCAGTATGTTTCACCCTATTTTGCATTTTACATTTTGCATTTCTCATTGCGAGGTCGCCCCGTGACCTTCGCAGAGCGCATGTTGAAGATCGACCGGCGGATCATCTTTCTGGTGATCGGCCTCTGCACGCTCTTGCCCTTGCTCTATCCGGTCGGGCTGCCGATCAAGATTTCGCCGGAAGTGCGCGGGGTCTACGACTATATCGAGTCGCTCCCAGAGGGGTCGGTGTTTCTGCTCTCGCTGGATTTCGATCCTGCCTCGAAGCCGGAACTCCATCCCCAATCGATCTCCCTGCTGCGTCATGCTTTTCGAAAAAACCTCCGCGTGATCGCGATGACTCTCTGGGTCTCCGGCACCGGGATGGCGGACCAGGTCGTGACGCAGGTCGCCCGCGAGATGGGCAAAGAGAATGGGAAGGATTATGTGTTCCTCGGCTGGAGTCCAGGCGGAACCGCCGTCATCATGAACATGGGGCAGGACCTCTATGGGGCCTTTCCGGCAGACTACAACGGCAAACCGACGAAGGGTTTGCCAGTGCTCCAGGGTGTCGCCAACCTGCGCGATGTGAACTATGCCGTCAGTCTGGGCGCAGGCAATCCCGGCGTGGAGGCCTGGTATGTGTTCGGCAAGGACAAGTACAAGTTCGAGCTCGGCGGAGGCTGCACCGGCGTGATGGCACCAGGCCTGTATCCTCTGCTACGGAGCGGTCAGATCAACGGACTCATTGGCGGTCTGCGCGGCGCAGCGGAATACGAAACCCTGATCGGCCAGAAGGGGAAGGCCATTGCCGGCATGGATGCCCAATCTGCTACCCATCTCGCCATCATCGTGTTGGTGATCCTTTGCAATCTGTTTTACTTTTCGCTGCGTAGGCAGTCTAAGCAACAGGGCCACTCGGGACTGTGAGGATCTATGCCGATTGAAATCATCATCGGGGCCTGGGTAGCGACGGGGTTGACCCTCTTTATCTTTTCGTTCCTCTATAAGGATAATCCGCTGTTCAAGCTGGCGGAGAATCTCTATGTCGGCGTGTCGGTCGGCTATACGATCGTCAAGACCTACGACACGGTGATCGTGCATCTCATCTGGAATCCGATCGTCAAGAACGGGGAATGGGCCCTCTTGATCCCCGTCGCCATCGGGATGCTCATGCTCACGCGCTATGTGCCGAAAGCCGCCTGGCTCTCGCGCTATGCGTTCGCTTTTATTGTGGGCGTCGGGTCCGGCCTGGCCATCCCTCGGGTAATTTCCTCCTACATCCTGAAGCAGATCGAAGATACGGTGCGTCCCCTCCTGATAATGGTGCCGGGCGAGGGGCTCTCGTTTACCTGGAACCTCCTCAACCCTGCCAGCAGTCTCAATGCCATCATCATCCTGATCGGGGTCAGCTCCGTGCTGTTTTACTTTTTCTTCTCCGTCGAACATACGGGGCCAGGCAAGGTCGTGGCCAGGACTGGCATCCTCTTTCTGATGATCGCGTTCGGCGCGGCCTTTGGCTATACCGTGATGGCCCGTATGTCGCTCCTGATCGGGCGATTAACCGACCTCATCGAGTTCACCGATTCTTCCTATGGCAGGCCGAGCCTCTGGCTCCTGGGTTTGACCATCCTCACCCTGGTGGTGATGGCTCGCCGTTCCGGTATCCACAAGCCGGAAGAAGAGTAGGTCTCTTTGGTCTATCCGGTCTGTTTGGTCTTTCTGGTCTAACGAGACCAACCAGATAGACCGGATCACCGGTTGCAGCGAGCGTAATCCCTTCGATACAATGGCGCTCCAATCAAGGAGCCCTATGACTACTACCAGCACCGCAAAAGACCCCAAACAGTATCCCGCTCTTCGCAATCTGCAATTCTCGCCAATCAGAGAAGGCGAGGAGCAGTTCATGGTCCTGTGGGACCCGACGGGTTTGAGCAAAGAAAAGCTCGTGCTGCCGCTCAACTACTTTTTCATCATTCAGCATTTCGACGGCGAACATTCGCTGGCGGAGATCGGGGCGCTCTACCTCAAACGATTCGGTGAATTTCTCGTGCCCAGCAAGATGGATCAGCTGGTCGTCGATTTGAATGAGAAACTATTCCTGGAGGGTCAGCGTGCCGAGGAGGCAGGGCGGCTGGCTCGGGAGGCCTATCGGCAGAGCCCGCTGCGTCGCGCGGCCCATGCAGGGCGGGGCTATGAAGCAGACAGTGCCAAGCTGAAGAAGCAGATCGACGGATTCTTTACGTCAGAAGAAGGGCCGGACTTCAAACCGTCGGAGAATGCGGGAAAAAAGATCAAGGGTCTCGTTGCCCCGACCTATGATTTGAAGCAAGCAGGGCCGATCTATGCCTGGGCCTATAAAGAACTCCAAGAAGCGGAGCAGCCGGATCTCTTCGTCATCATCGGGACTGCGTCTGCCGGACTGGACCATGTCTTTGCCGTGACGGATAAAGATTTCGAGACGCCGTTCGGGGTTGTGTCCGCCGACCAGCCGATCCTGAGTCAGCTCAAGGCCAAGCTCCCGGTCTTCTTCGAAGAGGATCTCTGCCACCAGGCGGAGCAGGCGGTGGAGTTTCAACTTCCGTTTCTTCAGGACATCGTGGGGCGCAAGAAGCCCTTTACCATCGTGCCGATCTTGAGTGCCTTCTCCGCTGCGAGCCTGGGGGATCCGACCGTGCGCCAATCGGTCGACCAGTTCTTGACCGGTCTGCGAGAGGTGCTTGCGCAATCCGGCAGGGCCTATTGCGTGATCGCAGCGGGAGAGCTGGCCCATTTAGGTATGAGATACGGAGACAAGGCGCCCCCGACGGACTTCTCCTTTCACCGCTGCATGCAGTTCGACCTGGAGATGCTGAAGCCGGTGGAGGAGCGACAGCCGGAAGAGTTCGCCAACTACATCAGAAAAGAGCAGGACCAGCGCCGGATCTCCGGCTTCTCACCCATCTATTCCCTGTTGCGGTTGATCGATGCGGAGAGCGGGCAAGTCCTACGCTATGACCGCGGGATCACCGACCAATATAACTCGACTGTCACGTACGCCAGCATGGCGTTCTTCTAGCTTCGGCTGCTGAAACAGACTCCCAGCTGCGTTCTCGCCTCGAACAGGTCCTCAACGTACCCCAGAGGGTACGCCTGCGGCCTGTTCTTCGGCTGCGGCCTTGCTGGATAGTCTGTTTGAGCAGCCTGCATTGAGTCATATGTAAATCGATTATGTGCAGGGAGGCAGGTTGACAAGTCGGCAGCCTGCGAGGACAATCGCAATCGAAAGCAGAACAGAACGTTCTGTGTGAAATACATGCTGGGTATGTCGTTCGAATCTCGAATTGGTGGCTAAGATGATAACCAAGGAATATTGCAAGCAGAAATATATGGAGTACAAGGATAGCCACCAAGGTATCCCATTAAGAGACGATTTCTTGAGATTTGCCAAGATTCCGAAAGGCCAACTAGGTATTTTGTATGGCAGGGATGCATATACTGAATTGCAAAAAGACTGTGGAGATCAAGCCAATAAATGGAGTCGCGAAAGAACTCCAAGAGAAAAGATAATGCGGCAATATGGCGACTTAGCATTGGATCTGAAAGAGCTGCCTAACTCCTCAGACTGGATACATCGAAGGCTGACACCTTCAATAACAGGGCTGAACAAACAGCCTCACTACATGAAATGGTCTGATCTCCCATCGAAATTTCAGGAATGGGTCAAGGAAGACAATGTTACTAGTTATGACGAGGTATTGCGGTACATCAACGAATCGTCTGCTGAGTTGAAGGCGAAGACGAAAACTGAAAGAAAAGATGCTGAGTTTGAGAGAGTCTTGCGCGATATTCGTTTGTGGTCCCCAGGACGGCGGAGAAATAGCGAAGGGGAATACAAGATAGAACTAAGGGCGCATTTAAAGTCTCTCGGGTATCGGGTAGATGAAGAGTTCGGGGAGAGTAATGTTGATTTGCTTGTGAATGGGAAACACTCGATCGAAACGAAAAAAGATCCACAATTAAGTGAATATGATCGGCTGTTTGGTCAGCTTGCTAGGCATCTTCAACATCAACGGAATGTGATTGCCCTCATATTCGATGCTCCAAGTCAGGACAGATTCAGCAACTTTGTCGCGTTGGTCGACAAATATCTTAACAAGGAAGAAAGCTTCGTGGAAGTTATCAAAAAATAGCGCTTGCTAGCGCTCACGCACCTTTGCTGCAGGCAGTGCGCCGACAGTACCCTTCTAAATGGTGTACGCTTCGCTTCCTCGGGGCAGAGTGGCTGAGTAGTCCCCACTGCACGCCGCATCTCAATTTCCCACTTCATTTTTAAGGGCAGCCTGGTCGATCCTCGATTGCGCGCGTCGAACGAGCACCTTCCGAGTGTGCGCGTTCCGCGAGCAGGAGGACGACCAGGCTGCCCGTCGCTACTCTTTAACCGTCATGGTCATAGGAATCGGCTCCAGGGGATTGTCGCAGTCGTCCCGGACTGCGGCGACGATCTTGTCCACGACATCCATGCCCCGAAAGACCTCGCCGAACACCGTGTAAGTGCGGTCCAGCCCGCTATTATCCGCAACACTGATATAAAATTGGGATCCGCTGTCGTTGAAATCCCTCGTACTGTTGCTCTCCCGTGGCACCTTGGCCATCGCGAGGGCGCCCCGCTTATGAGGCCGATCGCTGGTCTCCGGATTCAGCCAGTAGCCGGGACTGCCGGATCCGTGCAGGGAGCGGTCCGGGCTCTTGCTCAGCGGATCGCCGCCCTGAATGATGAATCCTGGGACGACGCGATGGAAGGTGGTGCCATTATAGAACCCCATTTTGACGAGCTTGATGAAGTTCTCGACATGGCGCGGCGCGTCATCCGGATAGAAGCGAATCTTGATCTCACCGAAAGGCGTCGTAATGGTGACGCGAGGATCGATTTTCTGGAATTGCATAGTCATGGGAGATGAATGTAGCAGGGGCTTTCCTTCGGAGGCAAGGCCTCCGAGGAAGTGCTGAGTGCTGAGAAATGAGTGCTGAGTGAGTAACATGTTTTCCGTTGATTCCCATCAATCCGCGCTCAGTACTCAGAACTCAGCACTTTTCTTGTGCCAGCCCTTTGCCAGGATCGATCTTGAGCCAGAGAAGGCCGCCCAGGATGGCGATGGCTGCAGCAACCCCTAACGAAACAGGCCAACCCCAGTGATGGGCCAGCCAGGGAGTCAGGGTCGGGGAAATCGTCCCGCCGATATTGGCGCCGGTGTTCATGAGCCCTGACAGGGTGCCGGCATGGGCCTTGGACAGATCGGTCGTCGAGGCCCAGTAGGCGCCGATGGCAAAGTAGAGCCAGCCTGCGCCGAATGACAGACAGGTGATCGCCAGGAAGGGAGATTCGATGAGGGCCCCCAGGGCAATCGAGACCCCAGCCAGGACCATGCCGGTCATGCCGGCCACGGCTCGTCCTGTGGTGAGTCCATAGTTGGCTGCGAGTCGATCGGTCACCCAGCCCCCCAGGGGACACATGACCAACATGGCCAGAAAGGGGGCGGAGGCATAGATTCCGCCACGGAGCACATCGAATCCTCGAACATTCACCAGATACAAGTAGAACCAGGACAGATAGACGTAGGCGACATAGCCGAGGCAACTGTAGCTGAGCACCAGCCACCAGACGGTGGGGGTCTGTCTGAATGTCCGCCAGGGCACAGCGATGATGGTGGATGGCTCACGTTGAAGAAGAGCCTGTTCTCCTTCATTCACCCAGGGATGTTCGTGGGGATGGTTGCGCGAGAGGAGCCACCAGAGGAGCCCCATCCCGAGTCCGAGCAGACTGGCCAGATAGAAGACGGTTTGCCAGCCCCAGTTCACCATGACCCAGGCGGCAATAGGCGGGGTCATGGCAGAGCCTAATCCGATGCCGCCGATTGCGACGCCGATGCCGAAGCCGCGCGCGTGAGCCGGGAACCAATTGGTGACGGCGCGATTGAAGGTCGGCAGGGCCACGGCTTCTCCAAGCCCCAGGCAGAACCGCACGAGCATCAGGGCGCCGACCGTTCCGACGAGGCCCGTGAGCCAGGAGGCGGCGACCATGGCGGTGAAGGCGGTACAGATCGACCACCAGAGGAGCGCGCCGGTGAGCACGACTCTCGCGCCCCAGCGATCCGCCAGCCAGCCACCGGGAATCTGGAAGAGGGCATAGCCGATGACGAAGGCCGAGAAGATCCAACCCATCTGCTGGTCGGTAATTCCGTAGGCCGGCATCATCTGCCGCGCGGTGACGGAAATGTTGACTCGGTCGATATAGGTGACGACGCTGACGAAAAAGAGCAGCGAGAGGATGAGCCAGCGTATTCGGGATGGGCGAGTTGTCGGGTGGTTCACAGAATTGGGTTGTGCGGTCTGTGTAGGAGCATGGGCATGTCGGTGCCGGATTATAGCTGGTTCAGGCGGTTTCCTCATCTATTGAAAGTGAAAGGGGCGACGCGGGGATTTCCCTGTCATGACGCAGGCTTAGTAGATTTCATACAGGTGATTCGGTAAGATGCCTTACCCGCAGACTCGATGCGGTTTATTCCCCCCGCATGGCCGATCTTAGGGAGCAGGAGTTGGTTCGAACTCGCCGTATCATCATTCTCAGTGCCATTGTGCTGGTCGGCATCCTCGTGCTGATGGTCTTGCCCTCTCTTACCGGCGGCGAGTATCTCAAAGATTTCTTTCTGCAGCAGCTGGAGGAGGGGATCGGACGGAAGATCGACGTCCATCGCGCCAAGCTGGTGCTCTTCCCCCGCCTTCGCTTGGAACTCACACAGGTCGCGATTCACGATCGGAACTCCGATGACATCTTGTTGTCCGCCAAAAAGCTGGATTTGGTTCTGCGTTTGCTCCCTCTGCTGCGCAAACAGGTGGTGGGAAAGCGGCTGCTGATCGAGGAGCCGATCTTGACGCTCCGGCGCGATCAGAGTGGTCACTGGAATTTCCTGGATGGGGTGGCGCAGGGAGGCGCGGCCGATGAGGGCGCCGTGCAGACGATCAGCCGGGTCTTCCGCATTCGCGAAGCCACCCTGGTCAAGGGGAAGCTGATCATTATTGATGACGCCCGTCCGGACGGGACTCGATCGATCGCCTTGGAGTCGGTGGAGGCGTCACTGGTCGTCAGGGCGGAGCGAGGCCAGGCGGATCTGCATATCTCTGCCGCTCATGCCAGCGACAAGGGTCCGTCTGCCATATCTCTGGCCGGGACGGTTACCACGGCGCCGCGTCAGCTCCTGGCGCCCGACGATCCTGCCGCCTCGCAGGTCCGGTTCCAGTTCGACGGCAACCTGGACGTCGCAAATGTGAATCTTCGGGATGCGGCGGACTTCTTCGGGCCTCGTCCGGTTCCTGAGCAGTTGCAGGGTGCCGTGAATGTGCGCAGTCTCGTGCGCGCCGTGCCAGGCGTGGCCGGCTATGATGTCCTCTTGTCCGATCTCTCCGTGAATCTCGAACAGCTGGCCCTCACAGGCCAAGCGAGTCTCTCCGGTCTGTTGACGCCACAGCCCACGTTTGCCGTAACCTTTGCGGCATCCCCGATCCAGTTGCGCCAGTTGCTTACGCAGTTGCCGGCTCAGTGGGTCCATCCACAGTTGCCAGCGATCATTCAGGAGCGGGAGATCGATGGGACGGTGGAGATCGTGTCGGCGACGGTCACCGGGTCATCGGCGGCAGGGCCTCCGCTCTCGTTGACGGGGGAGTTTCGTGTGAGTCTGGCGCAGGCGTTGATCGGGGACAGTCGTGTCCCTGCCAAAGATTTGTCCGCAGTCGTGTCGGTCGAAGCAGGCCGTATCAGAGTGTCGAGTTTGAGCGGACTCTATGGCGCGATCCATATGAATGAGAGCAAGGCGCTTGTGTCCTTTCTGGAGGCGGGGCCCTGGCTGGAAATGGATATTGTCGGGACGATGGCCGCCGCAGACTTGATGCAGTTTCTCGCGAAGACCGTTACGTCGGAACAGCTGTCGCGCGCGCTAGCCTCCTCGCGCAACGTCGAAGGCATGGCCAGCCCCACGTTTCGTTTGGTCGGCCCGCTTAATCAGCCTGGCGGCATCACTTTCGCCGGGGGAGAGATTGCCGTGCAGGGCGTCAGCCTGACGAATGCGTTGTTGCCGGAGCGGTTAACCGGCTTGCAGGGGCGGTTTGTGCTGTCGGATGGCGGGACCAAGTTCGATCAGGTAACGGGACATTTTGGCGATCTGGCCTTGCAGGTCAGCGGGGGTATCACGGGTGGCAGCGCCAGCCTGTTTCAGGATTTTCTGATCCGGATCAAAGGTGATGCGGGTCATCTGATCCGGTTGCTGCCCGCGAACAGCATTCCGGCGAAAACGATCGACGGGTTGGTGAGCGGCGCCGTGGTCTTGACCGGCCCGACCCTGTCGCCGCATGTGCGGGGCGAGGTCGTCCTGACCGAGTCGAAAGTGACGCTGGCCGGGCTGGTCGAAAAGCCTGTCGGCGCCCAGGCAACCGTAGAATTCGAGGGGATGGTTCCGCAGGCCGGAGTTTTACTCGACAGGATCGAGCTGGTCGTGCCGCCGCTCCGGCTGCCGGTCAAAGGCAAGATTCAATTGGGTAAACGGTTTGCCATCGATGCTTCGTTGTCGACCGGGACTCTGTCTTTGTCCCGTGTGCCGGAATGGATTGCGAAGGGCGGCTTTGAGGCGGGCAATATCGAGTTGTCGTTGGACTTGAAGGGGAAGGGGCTCAATTGGAATGGGTGGCGGACCACCGGGTGGCTCGCCATGACCAATGGCTTGATGAATGCTGCGGGGGCCGAGGGTCCGATCCAGGATCTGTATCTGCGGGTCCACTTCGTGCGGAACGGCGCGGAGATCAAGCGGTTGTCCTTCCGCCTGCTTGGCAGCGACCTTACGATGGAAGGGACGGTCCGGAATTGGGCGGCGAAACCGGCGATTACGGCCAAGATCGAATCCAATCAGATGGACATCGATCTCCTCATTCCCAAAGGCGACCGGTCGCCGATTCGAGATTTTCTCGAAACCCTTGCAGCCACCAGCACGGTCCAGGCCACGGTGTCGATGGCGCGCGGCCATTACCATCATCTCAAGTTCGGGAATCTCTCCGCCCGGGTCACGATTCAAAACGGTGTGCTGGATGTGGATCGTCTGTCCGGCCGGTCAACCAGCGGGGAAGTAGCCGGCCACTTTGTGGTGCACTTGCCGCGCAAGCAGCCGGCGGACGCCGAGGTCTCGGTGCAGGCGACGGGCTTGCGGGTGGAAGATCTGCTGAAGTTGTTGGGCGAGAAAGAGGGGAGTCTGGCGACAGGGGACGTGCGAGTGACGGGGACGATCAGCGGGCATGGACGGAATCCGCACGGGCTCGCTCCCACGCTGAACGGTAAAGTGGAAGCCCTGCTGGAGAACGGGCGCATGTTGAAATCGCAGAAGCGGGCGCTCTGGAAAATTATCAGCATTTTGAATCTGCCTGCGGTGTTGCAGGGGAAGGTGGATTTGGAGAAAGACGGGCTGCCCTACAACAAGATCACGGCGACGATGGTGGCGAGGAATGGCCTGTTCGAGACGGAGAACCTGATCATCGATAGTCCGATCGTCAAGATGACCGCCGCAGGCAGTTACGATGTGTCGACGGATCAAATCGACATGGTCTGGGCCGTCAGTCCGTTCGGGTCCTATTCGGAGTTCATCAACACGATTCCGCTCTTCGGACGGATTTTTGCCGGCGAGCGCAAGGGCCTGGCCACGGCCCTGTTCTCCGTCAAAGGGTCCATCGAGGACCCGGAGGTGACGTACCTGCCGATGCAGTCGTTTGCGAGCGGCGTGACGGGGCTGGCGCAACTCGCGTTTGACGTCTTGAAGAACACCGTGATGTTGCCGATCGATCTCATTACGCCGGGCGAGGGCAAGGGCGCCAGTAAAGACGTGATTCCTGCGCCGGAACCGGCGCCAGCCGCGCCTTGACCGACCTCCACCCCCGTGCTAGATTCCGAGCACACCTATTATGACCTCATCTAATTCTCAGTCCCAACGCGCCACGGTCTTTATCGCTGCCAGCGAGAGCGACGCCAATCTCTATTACGCGACGAAGTTTATCGCGCCAGACCCCTTTATCTATCTGGAGATCAAAGGGGAGCGGATTCTGGTGATGAGCGATCTCGAAATGGACCGGGCGAAGAGCCAATCGTCCGTCGATCGGGTGCTGTCCTACTCGGAGGTCGAAAGCCGCGCGAAGACGCAGGGCATCGCCGAGCCTGGCACGGTGGAGGTGGTCCATATTCTCTTGCGGGAAGCCGGCATCACGCAGATTCTGGTCCCGGCCAACTTTCCCTTCGGGCATGCCGTCAAGTTTCAGTCCTTGGGGTATCAGCTCCATCCCAAGCGAGATCCCTTCTATGAGCAGCGGGTGGTGAAGACCGCCGAAGAAGTGCGCCATATCGAAGCGGCCCAGCGCGCGACCGAGCAAGCGGTCGCGGCGGCGCACGATCTGCTGCGCCAGGCTTCGATCAACAAGGAGCAGCTCTGGTTCGAGGGGGCGCCGCTGACAGCGGAGCGAGTGAAGAAGTTCATTAATGTGGCTTTGATGGAGAGCGACTGTGTGGCCCAGCATACCATCGTCGCCGGTGGAGAGCAGGCCTGCGATCCGCACAACGAAGGGAGCGGGCCCTTACCTGCTCACCGTAGCGTGATTTTCGATGTGTTCCCCCGTTCGGCTTCTAACCGGTATTTCGCCGACATGTCCAGAACCGTGGTGCGAGGGACTCCGAGTCCCGAACTGAAGCGGCTCTATCAGACGGTCCTGGATGCGCAGGAAGAGGCCATTACGAAAATCAAAGACGGGGCTGACGGGAAACGCATTCATCAAGGGATTTGCACCAGGTTTGAAAAAGCCGGGTACAAGACCGGCCTTGTCGATGGACGGATGCAGGGCTATTTCCACGGCACCGGCCACGGGGTCGGCCTCGATATTCACGAAGCGCCTCGTATCAGCCGCACCGGATCACTCCTTCAAGAAGGTCATGTCGTGACCGTCGAGCCTGGCCTCTACTATCCAGGTCTAGGGGCCGTCCGCATCGAGGACATGGTGCTCGTGACGAAAGACGGCTGCCGCAATCTGACGAACTTCCCCAAGGTCTTCGAACTGGGCTGACCGAAGTGCTGAGATCTGAGTGCTGAGTTCTTAGCAATCCGTTCAGTGAGACTCAGTCCTCAGCACTTATGACCCAGCACTAGCCTATGCGCCTGACCTTCACCATCCAACGATTCAACCCCGAAGTCGATCCCACGTCCCATCCCCAAGAGATCCGTCTCGACGTTGGGCGCGGGATGACCGTCCTCGATGCCCTCATCCGTATCAAACAGGAGTGCGATGGGAGCCTGGCCCTCCGCTATTCCTGCCGATCCGCGATTTGCGGTTCCTGTGCGATGACGATCAATGGCAGCGAGAAACTGGCCTGCCGCACCTCCCTCCGCAAAGAACTTGAACGGCATGGGCAGATCACGGTCGCGCCCTTGCGTAACTTTCCCGTGATCAAGGATCTAGTCGTGGATATGGCGCCCTTCTGGCGGAAGATCCGCGATGTGCAGCCCTGGCTCTCGCCAGGCAGTTCCTTACGCAGGGAGGGCGGGGTCCATTCCCATCCGCAGTTTCACAATGTGGATGCTTGCATTATGTGCGGCGCCTGTGTGGCCGCTTGCACCGTGCATGAAGTCTCGAAGGGGTTTGCCGGTCCTGCCGCCTTGGCGAAGGCCGATCGGTTTCTTTCCGATCCACGAGAGGCTCGCGCTTCGACGAAGGCCCGGTTGTCGGCGCTCCAAGGCGAGCATGGGATCTGGGACTGCACGCGCTGTAATTTTTGCGTCGAAGTCTGTCCGAAAGACGTGCAGCCGATGGAGGCGATCATTCGTTTGCGGCGGGCCTCGCTCGAACGAGGGATGACCACGACCGGCGGCGCGCGCCATATCCTCGGCTTTGCCTCATTGGTCGAGCAGCAGGGGCGTTTGAACGAAGCGCTCATGCCGCTGAAAGTGGTGGGGCTCGCGCCGAGGGGCTTGCTCCATATCCTGCCTCTGGGCATCAAGATGTTCCTCAAGGGGAAAATGCCGAATCCTCTCGGTCATGCATTCCCTGGCCTCGGCCACCTCAAGGACCTGATTCGACGAGCGAAACGTGCGCTGCCGCCGGTCTGACTCTATGGCTTGGACCTTTCGTTTTCTTGAAGAGATTGCCATGGCCGATGTCGCCTTCGAAGCGGAAGGGGAGTCGGTCGAGGAAGTCTTTCGCGCCGCAACCCAGGCTCTCATCGAGAGCATGGCGAACCCTGCGACGGTGGGTGAAGGATGGGAGCGCGCCATCGAGCGGTGCGATGAGGACCCGTCGGAACTTTTGTTCGACTGGTTGTCGGAGATTGTTTATTGGAAAGATGCGGCGGGGGTGGTGTTCCGGGAGGCGCCGTTGACGCTGACGCATGAGGGAGATCTCTGGTTGTTGCGAGCGAAACTGATCGGCGCGCCGGTGGATCAGCAGACGCAAGAGCTCCATGCCGATGTGAAAGGGATCACGAAGCATTTGTATCGCGTGGGCCTAGAGGGCGGTCGTTGGAAGGCGCTGGTGGTGCTAGACGTATGAAGCTAAATACAAAGATGACAGTCAATCGGATTACGGACGAGATCTGGGAAATTCCCGCGTCTGAAAAGCCCGGCATGTTGGTGCCGGCCAGGATCTATGCGACCAGGGGGATTTTGCAATCGATGGATTCCGGGGTCTTCGAGCAGGTGACCAATGTCGCTTGCCTGCCCGGTATCCGCCGCTATGCGCTCTGTATGCCGGACGGGCATTGGGGCTATGGATTTCCGATCGGAGGGGTCGCGGCTTTCGATGCGCGGGACGGCATCATTTCCCCAGGCGGCGTGGGCTACGATATCAATTGCGGCATGAGACTGATTCGGACGGATTTGACGCTGGCGGATGTGCAGCCTCACCTGGAACGGCTTATGACGGAACTTTTCCGGGCGGTGCCGGCCGGCGTCGGAGCGAGCGGGTTCGTCAGGCTCTCGGGGGAGGAATTCAGTCGCGTGATGACCCATGGGGCCAAGTGGTGCGTGGAGCGGGGATACGGGTGGCATCGGGATCTCGTGCGCATGGAAGAAGGCGGCTGTATTGAGGGGGCGGATCCGTCGCTTGTGACCGACCATGCGATCAAGCGAGGGATCAATCAGCTGGGGACCCTGGGGTCCGGCAACCATTATCTCGAAGTTCAGGTGGTGTCGAACGAGGGGATCTTCGATCCGGTCACGGCGGCGGCGCTTGGCATCACCGGCCATGAGCAGATCGTCGTGATGGTGCATTGCGGCTCGCGGGGGTTCGGCCATCAGGTGGCGAGCGACTATCTCAAGGTCTTTGAAAAGTGCATGGGCCGTTACGGCATCACGGTGAAGGACCAGCAGCTGGCCTGCGCGCCGTTTCGCTCTCCCGAGGGACAGGAGTATTTTTCCGCCATGAACTGCGCCGCGAACACGGCCTTTGCCAATCGCCAAGTCATCACCCATCAGATTCGCGAAGTCTTTGCGACGGTCTTCGGCCGGTCTGCCGAATCCTTGGGGATGGAATTGGTGTATGACGTGGCGCATAACATCGCCAAGGTCGAACGGTATCCGGAAGGGGAATTGGTGGTGCATCGCAAGGGAGCCACCAGAGCTTTTGGGCCGGGGAGCCCTGAACTGCCGGAAGTGTTTCGCACGACCGGCCAGCCGGTCATCTGCGGCGGCTCGATGGAGACCGGCTCCTACTTGCTGGTGGGGACGGATCAAGCGGTGCGCGACACATTCGGATCGACGATGCACGGGGCCGGGCGCACGATGTCCCGCGCGCAAGCGAAGCGAACGGTGCGCGGCGCGCAGCTGCAGCAACAGATGAAGCAGCGCGGCATTCTGGTCAAGGCCGTGTCGATGTCGGGCCTCGCGGAGGAGGCAGGCGTAGCCTACAAAGACATATCTGAAGTGGTGCAGTCGGTCGATCGTGCGGGAATTACAAAAAAGGTGGCGCAGTTACGACCGATTGGCAATATTAAGGGCTAGCACTCACCGCTGTTTCAAGGAGCCTCGATGGATCAACGACAATGTCCCCGTTTCCCCGTTCGATTTAAGAGCACATTTTCTTCGGCCAATCTGGTGAGCGGTGAGGGGGCGGTTCTTGACCTGTCGATTCGTGGCTGCCGCATCGAGAGCGGCATGGAGGTAGCGCCCGGCACGACGCTGGACGTTCGCATTCAGGTGGATGGTGACGAGCTTCCGATCCAGGCTCGGCAGGCGGTTGTCCGCTGGAGTCGGCCCCCTCAGTTTGGACTGGAATTTGTGACGCTGGCGCCGGAGGAATGGGTTCGCCTCCAGGAAGTCGTCAAGCGGATCGAAATGGAGCCCTACCAGCGAGAGGCGCAAGACGCACAGAAAGCGCAAGCCGGTTCGTAATCGGTGGAGCAATTCTGCTTCGCCCTCCCTCCACATTGTCGTTCCGTCAGGCCAGTCATGTCCCCCCCTACCCCCTGCGCCATCAGGTCCCCGGCCCTGCAGCATATGTACTATTACTTGCCATCGCGGCAGGCCTGGTACAAGGTATGCTGACCCTTGAGTATAGAGAAATAGGGCGGAATGCCGAATAAACGATCGAATCTGTGGCTGGATGCGGTGCGAGGGGCAGCTGTGTAAGGCAAGGAGAGGACGGTTCCTCGTGGCCGGAGAGGAGCAGTCCATGCATTACATCTGGACGAAGTCTGCATGGCGGTAAGTGATCAGCAGAATCTTGTGAACTGTTTCTTGGTCCTGCTTTGTGCCGGAGCGGTCCTGATCCGGCAGGCGGGGCTTGCTTCTTTGTCAAGGGGGCGTACGCGCTATGCACCCGCTCGATGCCGCGAAGAAGAACGTCGCCGACTGATTGTAGCCCCCATTGCAAGCGTTGCTCCTGTTTCAGCTGGTGCAGTATGGCGCCTGGACGGCAATCATTTCAGGTGTCGTCGCCTGGCACATGCGCGTTCCTGTCTGCCGATCGCCCGTAGAGCCCTTGAAGTAGAAATGGGTACAGGATACTGAATGGAGCCGCAAGGAGAACGGACAATACCGTTGGCCCTCGTTGTCGATGACGACGGCTTCGTCCGGATGGTTGTGCGCGAGGCGCTCGAACTGACCGGGCTTGAGGTCTGCGAGGCGGTAAGCGGGGAGCAGGCGCTGGAGCTGTTTGCCGCCTCCAGTCCGGATATTGTGGTGTTAGACGTCATGATGCCTGGTCTTGACGGGTTTGCCACCTGTGCGAAGTTGCGCGGATCTGCGGGGGGCAGCCGCGTGCCCATTTTGATCATGACGGGGCTCGACGATGTGGAGTCGATCTCCCGTGCCTATGAACAGGGCGCGACGGATTTCATCGCCAAACCGCTCAATCCGATGGTCCTGAGTCACCGTGTGCGGTATATGTTGCGGGGGAGCCAGACCGTGGATGCGCTGCTCAGAAGCGACGCGAGGCTGGGGCTCGCGCAGCGGATTGCCAAGATCGGCAACTGGGAATGGCGTCCGGACACGAATCAGTTTACGGCGTCCGCTGAGCTTTGCCGCTTGATGGGCATTCGGCTTCAGGATTTTGCCGGCACGTTCGACGCGTTTCTCCATCTCGTCCATGAGGAAGACCGAGAGCGTGTCGAGGAGGCACTGAAGGGTATTGTAACCAGGCGAGCCCCGTGCAAGATCGACCATCGTCTGGTCTTGCCGAGTGGCATGGATCTGACGGTGAACCTCCAGGCCGAGGCGGTGTTCGATGACCAGAAGAAGACCTTCTCGATCGTCGGGACGGCGCAAGACATCACCGATCGGAAACAGTCCGAGGAGGAGATCCATCGATTGGCCTACTTTGACAGTTTGACGGGACTGCCGAATCGTGTCTTGTTCAAAGATCGCATTGCGCAGGCTCTTTCGCATGCCCGCCGGTATCACACCACGATGGCGTTGTTTTTCTTGGACTTGGATCGCTTTAAGGCGATTAACGATACGTTGGGTCACAATGTCGGCGACTTGCTCTTGAAAAGCGCGGCCGACCGTCTGGCTGAATGTGTACGGCACAGCGACTCCGTCAGCCGGGTGGTGGACAGGGAAGAGGGCCATTCGCTTGCGCGATTGGGCGGCGATGAATTTACCGTGCTCCTCACGAATCTGTGCAATGTGCACGATGCCGAGAAAGTCGCCCACCGTATAATGGCAGGGCTGGAGCAACCGTTTGTGATCGAAGAGCATGAAATCTTCGTCACCGCCAGTGTGGGGATCGCGATCTTTCCGGTCGATGGAGATACGGTCGATGCCTTGCTGAAGAGTGCGGACAGCGCGATGTATCACGCCAAGGGAAAAGGCCGGAATAATTTTCAGTTCTATTCCAACAGCCTGAATGTCGCCGCCAATGAACGGGTGATCTTGGAGGGCGCGCTCCGCCATGCCATTGAGCAGGAAGAGTTCGTGGTGCATTACCAGCCGCAGATCGATCTGCGGACGGGCGCGATCATCGGGGCGGAGGCGTTGGTGCGGTGGCAGCACCCCCAGCGAGGGCTCTTGCTTCCCGCTGAATTTCTGCCGGCTGCGATGGACGCGGGGCTGATGAGGATGATCGATGAGTGGGTCCTGCGGACCGCCTGCCGTCAAAATCAGGCCTGGCAGGAGCGTGGCTTGATGCCGGTGCGGATGGCCGTCAATGTCTCCCACTCACTGTTCCATGGCAGTTCCTTGTTGTCCGTGGTGGAAGAGGCGCTTCGCCAGACGGGATTGACGCCGGCCTGCCTGGATTTGGAATTGACGGAATCGGTCGCGATGCGCAACATAGAGGCGTCGATTGCGATATTATCCGGCTTGAAGGCGATGGGGGTGCAATTGTCCATTGACGACTTTGGCACCGGGTATTCGTCGCTTAGCTATCTGCAGCGTCTCCCGATCAATCTGGTGAAGATCGATCAGTCCTTTATTCAGGAGATTCTCACGCTGCCGAGTCCCGCTCCTATTGTGCGGGGGATCATCGCCATGGCGCACAGCCTCAATCTCTACGTGCTGGCCGAAGGGGTTGAGCAGGAGACCCAGCGAAAGCTATTGCTTACCCATGGTTGCGATCAAGCGCAAGGCTATCTATTTGGATCGCCGATGCAGGCTGAGGCCTTCGCCTCGTTACTCCCGCCAGTCCGTCTGCGCAAGACCGGTTAATTCGCATCTATTCAGGGCTGAGAGAAGTAGCAGGATCTATGGCCGGAGGCGGTGGCCATAGAGCAGGGTGATATTGATGCGGCGGCTGAGGTAGTCGTCTTTGAAGGTGATCTCGTCGGTTTCGTGGAAGAGATCGGAGTTGAAGACGATGGCGCGATTGGTTCGATAGGGGATCTTCATCGTCTGCGCGCCCACCTCCTTGAGCCAGGCCAGAATCTTCGGTTTGTTCTGGTCGCTGTTATAGTCCTGAAAGTTCCATGCTCGTGGCGCTTCCTTGTCGTAGACGACCAGCCCGCCCGTTTCCCGGTTCAGGTTGGCCTCGTCAGGCGTAATCCAGAAATTCACATTGACCGCCGCGGCGTCGGCATGGATGTTGAGGCCGCGACGCGCACTGTCGTGTTTGAAGGCCCAGGCTTGGGTAAGCCGGTGTTGTTTGAAGATGCGGGGGAATTTGAGTCGCAACTCCTCGGCAATCTGGAGGAGCAGGGGCGAGGCGAATCCGTCTCCGAGAAAGGCCCCGCTATAGCCATTTTCGTAGTCCTTCTTCCAGATCGTGGATTCCCAGCAGAATCGTCGCAACCCCTCCAGCGCTTCGTCTTTCAGGAGCCCGTCGATAAAGGTGGCTTCCGGCTGCTTGGCCAGATAGCGGGATTCCACCGCCTCGACATTCAAGGCAGGATGGAGTGCGCCATCCGGAAGGTGCGGGGCCTGGGCGCGATAGAGGAGCCGATTGAACGAGGCAGCGACCGGCGCGAGTTCCTGGGGGGCAATGGAAATTCGATTGCCAGGATCGGGGCGGCGATCCAATTCGTCGCGGAGCCGTTGGAGCGAGTGGAGATAGGAGCGCTGGTCCTCGTTCAGGAGTTGCCGGTCGAAGAGATATTGGATTTGTTCGAGATCATGTTTGATGCGCGAGCGATAGACGAAGGCATCGGTGACTGGCTTGCCATGGTCATGTTTGGCTGTGGCGGCGCGCTGGAGGCAGTCGACGGATTTCTCGTCTTCCCCGGCCCAGGACCAGGCAATGCCGAGATTGTAGAGAGCCTTCAGATAGCCAGGCATGATCGTGAGGGCCTGTGTGAATAACGCAATGGCCTCATCCAGCGATTCCATTTCCATCAAGGCCAGGCCCAGGTTGTTGAGGGCTTCGACATGCGTTGGTTTGAGTTGAAGGGCTTGGCGATAGGAGGCGATGGCTCTCTCCATCTGTCCCTGTTCCTTCAAGGCGACGCCCAGGTTGTTGTGGGTGTCGGCATGCGATGGATTGAGTGCCAGGGCTTTCTGGTAGGCCTCAATGGATTCGGGGATTGCGCCGCGGTCTTTGAGCCCATTGCCCAGGTTGATCCAGGCTTCCAGATGCCGTGGATTCAAGGCCACGGCCTGGCGATAGGCGCGGATCGCTTCCTCTGGTCGAGTGGCCTTCTGGCTCACGACGCCGAGGTTGAACCAATAGAGCGGTGACGCAGGGGCCTGTTCGATGGCGCGGGAGATCGTGGCGATGGCCTCGTCGAATCGGTTGAACCGATAGAGTAGGAGGCCGAGATGGTGCAACGCGTCCGGATGGTTCGGGGCCAAGTCGAGGGCCTTCCGATAGGCCCCTTCTGCTTCCTGAAGTCGTCCTCCTTGCAAAAGGGCGGTGCCTTCGCTCAGCAAGGCGCGGACGGCTGCTGTATCCGGCGTTCGGCTGATAGGGGCTTGAGGGGTACTGGGAGGACGACCTTTGATCGGTTTCATGATGCGATGAGGGTATACGATAATTGGAGCGATGGTCAAAGGGCGGTCCGGTACGGTGACTTTCCGCAAGGTGGAAGTTATACTTCGAAAGGACCTGCGTATCGGTGGGACGGAGGCGGTTTTCATGAAGAATGATATGGGCGCGTTGTGGGGGATACTGGGGCTAGGATTGCTCATTATGCCCGCTGCCGTTGCGGTTGGCGCCTCAAACGGGCCGGTAACTGGTGACAGTGTGATGCGGGAAGCGCAGGAGGCAGTGACGGCGACTCAGGACTATACGATTCAGCACAAGGATGCGTTTCAGCGAAAGGCGCAAGCGGAACTGGATGATGTGCAGCAGCACATCACGCGGCTGCGAGGACAGGTCGAGCTGGCTTCGGCGGAGGCCAGGGTGGATCTCCAGAAGTCGATCTGGGAGTTAGAGAAGAAGAAAGATCTGGCGAGTAAGAAACTCGAAGCCCTTCAGTCTGCCACGGCTTCTTCTTTGGAGCAGGTGAAGTCTAGAGCGGCGGCGGCGATGGACGATCTTCGAGGGTCTCTCAATCGGGCCCTCTCTCATTTCCCGTCACGGTAGACCCATGAAATATGCCCTCTATCCTGGTTGCGCGGCACAAGGGGCGACGCCTGAGCTCTATCAATCGACCAGGGCGATCATCGGACGATTAGGGATTGAGGTGGTCGAACTTTCGGCTGCTGCCTGTTGTGGCGCCGGAGTCGTGACGGAGGCGCATCCCGATATGGCGTTGGCGATCAACGCCAGGACCTTTGCGCAAGCCGAACAGCTGGGGCTGGATGTCATGACGATCTGCGGCACCTGCCAGGGGGTGATGAGTTCGGCCAATCGACGATTGAAGACCGAGCCAGGGACGTTGGACCGTATCAACGCGCTGCTGGCTCCGGAAGGCTTGGCCTATCAGGGGCGCATCCAGGTCAAACATCTCTTGTGGATTGTGGTGCGGGACATCGGGATGGCTCGTCTGGGAACCCTCGTCTCCCAGCCGATGCGGGACTTCCGCATCGCTCCATTTTACGGCTGCTATATCCTGCGCCCTTCGTGGGATCTGGGGTTCGACGATCCGGAGAATCCGCAATCCCTTGAACGCGTCATTGCGGCGGTCGGTGGCGAGCCGGTGCCTTATGAGGGGAGAACCAAATGCTGTGGCTTTCCCATCATCCTTGAAAAGGAGGCCATTGCCGTGGCGATGGCGGGGGCGCACATGAGCGAGGCAAAGGATCAGGGGGCCGACTTTATGGTGACGCCCTGTCCTCTCTGTCACATGAGCCTGGATATTTATCAGGAGCGGGCTGGCCGTGCGGTTGGCCGGGAGCTTCATTTGCCGATCCTGCATCTGCCGCAGTTGCTCGGTTTGGCAATGGGGATTTCAGCCAAGGACTTGGGGCTGGCGCATCATCTGATCTCGGTCGATTCCATTGTCGCGACGCTGGAGCGTCGCCATACACATCCGTAACCTGCCTGAAGGAGTTGGCGCATGAACGTCGTAAATCTGTCGGACTATCAGCAGTTTAGTAGTGAGAAGATGAAGAAGAACAATATGTTTGAGACGCCGCGCTTCTTCTGCGACATCTATTGTTTTGAGCCGGGGCAGGAGCAGAAGGGGCATATCCACGGAGAGCAGGATAAAGTCTATCTCGTGCTTGAGGGGCAGGGGACATTTCAGGTCGGGGCAGAGAAGCGGGTGCTGGGTGCAGGGCAGGGGACGATGGCGCTGGCCGGGGAGGAACATGGAGTGAAGAACCATACGGACCAACGGCTGAAAGTCTTAGTGTTCGTGTCACCGAATCCTTCGTGAGCGACGGTTAGTCTTCTATGATCTTTTTGAGGCGCCGATCCAGGGCGAATCTCGTGAGGCCGAGATACCTGGCGGCAGTCGTTTTGTTGTAGTCCGACAGTCGAAGGACCTCCTGAATGATCGCCTGCTCGATATCGGCCAGGGATTGTTTCCCTAATTTCGATTCGAGCCGGAGCAAGCGTTCTTCGCCTTCCACGACGCTCACGACCACTGGCTGCTGTCTCTGCCTCAGTTCGGCCGGCAGGTTATCTACGGTCAGCATTGTGCCATGGCAGAAGATCATGGCCCGTTCGATGATATTGTGCAGCTCACGAATGTTTCCTGGATAGACATACGTCCGCAACAGCGCCATGGCCTCCGGTTCGATATCGATGACATCTTTTCCAAACTCCCTGCCATATCGGATGACCGCCCTTCGGCATAAGGGGGCAATATCCTCGACGCGCTTCCGCAACGGAGGCAGTTCGAAGGAGACGACATTTAAACGGAAATAGAGATCTTCCCGAAAGTGTCCGTTAGCCACCGATTTTTTGAGATCACGGTTGGTGGCGGCGATAAGGCGAAAATCGACGCCGATATCATTCGTTCCCCCTAGCCGTCGAATGGTGCGTTCCTGAATCACCCGCAGTAGCTTGGCTTGCAGGGTCAGATCTAAGTCGCCGATTTCGTCGAGGAATAAAGTCCCGCTTTCCGCCTTTTCGAGCAGCCCGATCTTTCGCTGGACGGCCCCGGTGAACGCCCCTCGTTCAAAGCCGAATAGTTCGCTTTCGAACAGCTCTCGCGGGAGGGCGGTGCAGTTCACGCCGATAAAGGGGCCTGCCGCCCTCGCCCCATTGTGATGCAGGACACGAGCAAGATATTCTTTTCCCGTGCCTGTCTCGCCCAGGAGTAGCACCGAGGACTTCGGATTCGCGGCGACATCTCGGACTTGGGACAGAATCTGTTGCATGGCTGGACTATGGGCTTCCAGGCTGGATAGCGCATATTGACTGCCATGGTGTTCCGTCTCTACGGCAAGACGGCGGCGGAGGCTTAAGAGATCGATCGCCCGATCGAGTACTGGTTCGATAGCGCCCAGATCGACGGTTTTGATGAGGAAATCATAGGCGCCGAGTTTCATGGTATCGACCGCGTCTTGCACCGTGCCATAGGCCGTGAGCAGGATGACCAGAGTGTGGGGGGCCAGCGGACGCAGCTTTCTGAGGGTATCCAGGCCACTGAGCCCCGGCATCTTGAGGTCGAGAAGGATCAGATCGGGAATCTCTTGGGGCAGCGCGGCCAGCAGCGCGTCGCCCGACTCGAATCCGACAACCCGATGCTGCTTTCTCGTCAGTCGTTTGATGATGGCATTGCGAATAGCTGGTTCATCATCGGTCACAAAGATGGTCAGTTGCATACGTTATCCCTCGACGAATTGAAATTCTTGGCGGAGCGGGAGCCAGATGCTGACGCTCGTCCCTTTCCCGACTTCGCTGGTGATCTGGATGTCTCCCCCATGGCTCTCGATGATGTTCCGGCAGATCGCGAGTCCCAATCCCGTGCCGTGCCTCTTCCCTCTGGTGAAAAATGGCTCAAACACGTGCGTGAGCGCTTCACCGGGAATCCCAACCCCATGATCCGTTATCCGAACCACGATGCCTGCTTGCTGGTCGCGTGGGAGGTCGAAGGCGGTCACGTCAATGGCGGTTCCATCCTGGGAGGCGTCAATCGCATTCTGAAAGACGTTCAAGAGCACTTGTTTGATTTGGTCGCGATCGGCCTGGAGCCTGGCCAGGGTGGGCGGGAGCACGCGCGCGACTGTCAGGTGTTTGGCGATGAGGGTCGAATCGAGTAACTTGATGACTTCGTCGAGCAGATCACTCAACGGGCAGAGCTCCGGCGCGAGTTCCCGCGGACGGGCATAATCGACGATTTGATTGACGATGCGATCCAGCCGTTTGGTTTCTTTTAAAATCATTTCCAGATCGGCATGCCGCGGGTCCGATACGTCAAATTCATCCAGGAGGAGAAACGCGTTGGCCCCGATCCCCACCAGCGGGTTCCTGATTTCATGGGCAATGCCGGCCGCCACCTGGCCCAGTGTGGCTAGTCGCTCGGCGCGACTGAGGCGGGTCTGCATCTGATCCAGCGCCGTGATGTCGATATTGAATCCGATATAAACGGGCGTGTGGGTCGTCCCTCGCTCGATGGGAATCCGGCGACTCAATACCTTCCGCACCGAGCCGTTCTCATGAAGAAAGCGAAAGACCGTCTCGTAGGGGAGGACGGTCTCCACCGCTTGAGCAAACTCGGACAGGACCCGTTCGCGATCTTCCGGATGAATCCATTGGCGAAACGTATCCGGGTCGGTGACGTGATCCGGGTCAAGTCCCGCGAGGGTTTGGTTATAGCGGTTGCTGAAGGTGATTTTTGTGCCGCTGGTCGTGAAAATGCCGAAGGGGGCGTTGTCCACCAGTCCACGGTACTTCGATTCCGATGCGGAGAGATTATCATTGAGTACGCGGAGCGCCGCTTCCGAACGCTCGACCTGTTCGAGATGACTCTGAATTTGCACCCCCATCTGGTGCATCACCCTCGTTAGGTAGCCGATCTCGTCTTTTCGCTCAAGGGCGGGGATGCTGGAGAGAGCCCATGTCGGCGAGGATCCGACTGCTTTGGCCAAACTGACTAACGGGTCGGCGATCGAGCGGGCAATGAGGTAGAGCATGGAGGCCACGAGCCCCAGGGTGAGAATCCCCCCGACTAATATCACCATGAGTGTGGTGGTTCGGTCTTGACTCAGTTGCCCCAGCCTCGTCACCACCCGTTGCTGTTCGGACTGGTCGAACGTCACCATTAATGTGCGAATTCGGACCATGATCGTCCGACCGCGGCCATCTTCGATATAGTGGAGCGCTTTTTCACGGTGCCCTGTCTTTGCCGCTTCGATGAGATCGACTTTCTCAATGATGAGCTGTTTCACCAGCGACTGGACTTCCATGAGAATGGGCCGGTGGGGGGCGTCATCGGAGACGAGCCTAGTGAGTTCCTCTCCCACAGAGAAAATGCCTTCTTGTGCCGTGCGGAATGGGCGCAGGTAGGGGCTCTGAAGCGTTAGGACATAGCCGCGAAAACTCGTTTCAAGGTCGACGATCAGCCGCATGTACTGGGCGGCTGACTTCTGCGTCAGGTATAAACGGCTGAGTTGCTCCTCATCTTGCTCGACCGTTTGGACGCTCTTGTATGTGACGGCGCTGAGCAGAATGAGGGCAGCTAGTGGGATGACGGAGACCAGCAGCAGTTTTCGCTCGATCGGGAGATTGTTGAAGAGGCGGATCAGGTACTCCCGCATAATCGCTCCAGGGTGGTCAGCGTATCCTAAGATCGAGACGTGGGATTGTCAAAAGAGGAACTCAGGGCAAACCGTCATGAGGATTGCGGTCCTATGCGACCGGCGCCGGGGCCGTTGTGTCCCGTAATTCCCATGGTAGGTCCCCAGCCGTCAGAATTTTGCCTTTGCACAACATCATCGCCCGTTCAATGACGTTCTGCAGTTCTCGTACATTGCCAGGAAAGGTGTAGCGCTCCAGAATGGCGATGGCGGCTTGATCGATCTCAATTAGTTCCTTGTCGAGCTCAAGGCCGGACTTTGCCATGAACCGTTTACTGAGAGGCACGATGTCTTCAACGCCGTTCCGGAGCGAGGGGACGAGACAGGCCATGGTATTGAGACGGAAGTAGAGATCATCCCGAAAGCGTCCTGCCGTCACCTCCTGCTTGAGGTCCCGGTGTGACGCGACAAGGATACGGAAATCCCCGCTTAGGTCTTCAGCGCCTCCGACACGACGGAAGAATCGATCCTGCAGCACCCGCAGGAGCTTCGCCTGCATGGCCATATCGAGATCGCCAACCTCGTCGATAAATAACGTGCCGGTTTCTGCCTGTTCGAGCAAGCCGAGTTTCCGTTGTTCTGCTCCCTCGAAGGCCCCACGTTCATATCCGAACAGCTCGCGCTCAAACAGGTCTGGCGCAAGGGCCGTGCAATTAATCTTCACGAATGGGCCAGTTGCCCGCGCACTATTATGGTGAATGACGTGAGCCAGAAATTCTTTGCCTGCCCCAATTTCCCCCATGAGGAAGACGGTCGCCTTGGGGTTTTGCGCCGCTTCTCGTATCTGCGTGAGGAGCTGTTTCCTCGACACGCTGTTCGCGACGAGCCCGTCTAACTTGTATTGATCCGCCTCATGCTCGACGGCATAGGCCACGCGGCGGCGCAGCATCAAGCCCTCTAATGCCCGGTTCACGACTGGCTCCACTCCTTCGAGGTCCACGGTCTTGATGAGGAAATCATAGGCCCCCAGCTTCATGGACTCGACCGCTTCTTCGACGGTTCCATAGGCGGTCAGGATGATCACCACCGCATCCCGCGCTTTCGTGCGAAGCGCTTCCAGAGTTTCGATTCCTGTCATGCCCGGCATCTTGAGGTCGAGGAGGATGAGGTCGGGAATGTCCTGCTCGACGGCAGCCAATAATTCATCTCCGGATTGGAAGGATCTGACTCGATGCTGGCGCTTGGACAGTCGCTTTACCAGCGCGTTGCGCAGTGAGGGCTCATCATCTGTGACAAAGATACTGGCTTGCATAGAGAGTTCTCCTGTTAATGACCTGGATCTATTGAATTGCGGTCCATCTGGATACAGTTACCTCGTTTTATTTTTCGCCCGTGGGTCTCCGTGAATCAGCCGCAACCGCATCGAAGATTTTGTGAGCGTCTGTGCCAGGTATGTTTACTTGTCCCTGGCGTAAACGCTGTGCGCCGTTAGGTAAAGGCCATAAGGCTGTGTGGAGGATTCACGCGGTAGGCCAACACATGGTCAGAGAACGAGCGAAAATGATCCATGCCCACGATGGCGCAGGTATGGCCGGCCGCGATGCATTGATCCTGGAAATGGTGCAAATACTCCATCGACGTGTGGTCGATCACCTGTCCCGCCAAGATGATCAAGAAGTTGGCTTTGGAGTGTGCAGGAACGACGAGCGTTTCGTTGAGGGCCTTATCGAGTTTCATCAGATTCATGCAGGTGACCGATGAGAGGTAGATTTTATAGGGGTTCTTCATCTCTCCGACCGTACCCCGTATCGCGCTGGTCGGCACGGTCATCACACTGTACCGCACGCGAGAGCCGCGGCCGTCTCCGATTCGGATGACGGGATTGCTGAATAACTCGACGAGCGCAGCCGACAGTCGCCTGGTGAATCGTGTGAAGAACGACGTTTCGGTTGGGGCTTCCTGGGCTGAAGCCTGGATCAGGTCAACGCAGAGCACAATGATCTTTGTGAGCGTGCCAAGCGCCATGCCTTCCAGCAGGTCCGAGGTGTACAAGGTGACCACGACGGTGACCACCGCGATCAACAGCTGTTCCTTGCCGATTTCGAGGATCTTCCAGAAGATCCTGGGCGCGCAGAGTTGCCATCCGACCCAGATGAGCAACGCCGCCAGGACTGTGAGGGGAATCAGATTGATGAGCTTTGTGCCGAACCACAAGATGAGTGCGAGGCAGCAGGCATAGTAAAAGTTGGCCCAGAGGGTTCGTCCCCCGGCCATGATATTGGTCGTGCTTTTCACGCCGCCTGGGATAATCGTCAAGCCGCCGGCCAGACTGGAGAGGATGTTGGAGATGCCCATGGCCCGCAAGGTCACGTTGGGGTCAGATTTTCGATGGAAGGGATCGATCTTATCGACCGCGGCGATCGTGGCCAACGACTCGGTGCCATCGATGAGGGTGAGGGTGACGATCGTAACGAGGAACGCCATCCACAAGTCGTGACTCTGCCAGGCTTCAGCAAAGTGAGGGAAGTGAATGCCATGTTGAAAAATATCGAGGGGCACATGGACCAGGTATTCTTGCGGGAGTTGCAGGAGCCAGCTGGCTAGGCCGCCCAGGCTGACGACCAGGAGGGGGGCAGGGATGAGCGTGGCCCATCGTTCGGTTCTGCTGGAGAGAAAAAAGAGGAGGGCCAGCGAAAGACTTCCGACGAGAAAAATCTCCGGATTCATCTCGGCGATATCGTGGGGGATCGCCATGAGGGCTGCCGGAATAGATTTAATGGGTGGAAGTTGGTCACCCAGAAGTTGGGGAATTTGCTTGATGATGATGAGCATGCCGATGGCGCTCAACATTCCTTCAACCACCGAGATGGGGAAATAGAGGGCGAATCTCCCGGCGCGAAAGAGACTCAACAGTACCTGGATGACGCCGGTCAGACAAATCGCCACCAGCAAGAGAGGATACCCTACAGCTAAGTCTCCATGGCCGAGCGCAATCATGCCGGCCAGCAGCGCAGGAGCCAGGCCGGCGGCCGGCCCGCTGATCGTCACATAGGCGCCACCGAGGAAGGGGAAGATCAACCCGGCGATGATCGCCGAGATTACACCGGTGATGGGAGGTGCGCCGGAGGCCACGGCGATACCCAGCGAGAGGGGAAGCCCAATGAGTGCTACCTGCAGCCCGGCCAGTAGGTCGTAGCGCCAATGTTTCAGGCCTCGTATTCCGTTCTGGGGTTTATCTATTGCGAGGGGCAGGGGGGGCTGTGGCGGCATGCGGTTTCTCCAAGGCGGCCGGTTTCTATCGGCCATTGAGTATGAATAATGCTTGGTAGGGCAGGCTGGATGAGAAGAACCAGCCGATGAGTATCAGCGCGAACGTAAGGAGGGACACGATGATCGCCATCTTGATTGTCCTGCCTAGCAAATCGGTCGTCTCTGCCAGGACTGTCCGCAGTAACGGCGGCATGGTCATCTCCGTATTCTGTCGTTCAGGATTGTCCGCTCATTTTGTGTGGCTTCGCCACGGTACTGATAGTTCTGTGCACAACTGATGCCCCCTGGAGCATCTCGTTGTCGCGAGTCCTTCAGAGTGGGAATTGCGAAAATCCCTCGATAATCCGTGCGGTTTTTGAGGCTGACGGATTGCCAGGGAGATGAGAAGAAAGGAGTAAGCATGGGATGAGCGATACCGCACAGGGGGCAGGGTGCGAAGTCGCTCTACTGACGGAGGTGAAGGGGCGCAGTCAGGTGTGGAGTGAGTCGTGAGGAAGGAAATGAGGTTTGGGCGGATCAATTCTTGTTTGAGACTGTGCCTCCCCGCAATTCTTGGAGCGCATTGAGAATTTCAGCCGGTCGTGGCGGGCAGCCTGGAATACGAACATCAACCGGAATGTGGCGGTCCACGGGACCAGTGATGGCATAGCTCCCCTTGAAGACCCCACAGTTGATGGCGCAGTCGCCGAGCGCAATGACAATTTTCGGGTCAGGTGTTTGTTGGTAGACGTCTTTCAATGCCTGTTCCATGTTGATGGTGACGGGCCCCGTCACGACCAAGGCATCTGCATGGCGCGGCGATGCGGCGATGTGAACGCCGAACCGTTCGATGTCGTAGACCGGGTTCGCGAGCGCATTCATTTCCATTTCGCAGGCATTGCATGAGCCGGTATCCACCGCGCGAAAGGCCAGAGAGGATCGGAACGGTGTGGCTTTGTCTTTTGCCTCCGATGTCGGAGTTTCCGCCAACGGCGCGGCTGCGGGATGCTGACCTGTTACCACTCCCGTTTTCAGGCTTTTCTTTAAAATGCGAAACATGGTTCCTCCTCGGCCTTCAGTCTTCAGCCGTTGCCTTCAGCTGAAAGTTGACCGCTGATGGCGTCCTGTATTTACAGATCATTTCCCGCATATGACAGGCTAAAGCTCTTATTGATGAGCGGGAAGTCCGGAATGATATTTCCCAGCACGGTCCATTGGATTGCAGGCCAGTTTGCGAATGAGGGGTCCCGGACCTTACAGCGATGAATGGTCCCGTTTGCTCCCGCCATCACCATGTAAAGAATTTCACCACGCCAGCCTTCGACGGCCGACAGGGCCCAGTCACCTGTTTGGGGGCTGCGGCTGGCTTCTTTCGAGATTGGCCCCTGCGGTATCTTCAGGCGAATCTCTCTGACTAATCGTATCGACTCATGAATCTCATCCATCCGGACCCGCATTCGCGCTCGGACATCGCCGTAGCGGTAGGTCACGACGTTAACGGGAAGTTCGTCGTAGGCGGCAAAGGGTCGATCGCGCCGGAGGTCTTGAGCGAGACCAGAGGCTCGCCCGACGACTCCCACCACCCCATGATCACGCGCCGTGCGCTCGGTTAGGATTCCGGTGGTCTCCAGTCGGTCGATCAGGGAGGCGTTGTGAGCAATGATCGATTCCAGCTCCGAAAAGTCCTGTTCAACCCGGTCCAGTTTGGCGACAATCTCGGTCAGTTGCACCGCCGTGAGATCGATGGCAACTCCACCCACCCGGTTCACGCCGCGGAGAAATCGCGAGCCGGTCAAGCGGTCGTTGAGCTGCATGATCTGTTCTTTCATACGGCTGCAATGGGCATGGGGTAGGGCGTAGGCCGTATCGTTGCAGATCGCGCCGATGTCGCCGAGATGGTTGTGGAGCCGTTCCAGTTCAAGAAACAGGCTCCGGAGATAGCGTCCGCGGCGCGGCACTTCCAGCTGCAGCAGGGATTCGACCGCCTGGCAGTAGGCGAGGCTATGGCCGACTGTCGTATCGCCGGATACCCGTTCGGCTAACGGAACTGCGGCAGTCAAGGCCTGCTGTTCGAACAGTTTCTCGATTCCGCGATGTTTCCAGAAATGATGCAGTTCGAGTTGCATGATGGGCTCGCCGGCCACGGAAAATCGAAAATGGCCTGACTCGATAATCCCGGCATGGATCGGCCCTACCGGCACTTCAAAGACCCCTTCCCCTTCAATGCGGCGGAAGTGATGTTCTCCTTGCTGCCGTCCCATCACCTGGTCCCAGGCAAAGTCTTTGTTCAGCGGGTGTGTCCCTTTAGGCCAGTGCTCATGGCGGACCAGGCGTCGCAAGTCCGGATGCCCCAGCGGAATCAGTCCGAACAGGTCGCGAATTTCTCGCTCGTACCATTTGGCTGCATGGATGTGCGGCGTGATGGAGGGGAATGATCGATCAGCCCCTGCGAGTTCTGTGGACAGCAGCGCCCAGCGATGGGACGGCTCCAGCGTGAAGAGGTAGTGCAAGCTATAGCAGTCGCGAAGGGGGCGATGATCGACCGCCCATAGGGCGGTCAGCCTGCCGCGCAGGCCCGGTTGAGTATGGAGATAATGGGTGATGGCAGGGAGGAGAGCCTTGGGGACGAGAAACTGAGAGCAGTTTTCCTGCGACGTGTCAGTGTGCACGATGGCGGGGAACGCCGCTTTCAGTTCGTTTTCATAGGACTGCGTGTCTGCCATGGCTGTCGTTCCCTAGTGAAGCAAGAGAATCTGCGTCGCCTGTTCTAAGAGCTGTCGTAGCGGCTGAGGGAGAAAAAACCCAAATCCCACTAACGCGGCAGCGAGCACAATGATCGGCAGATGGCCGAGCGTCCAGGTTTCTCCCTTGACGATTTCCTCAGGCGGGGCGCCCCAGACCATTCCAGTGATGCGGTAGAGCAGGCCGCTGAACGCAAGGACCGAGCAGAGCAGAAAGAGTCCCGTGAGGCTCAGGCTGCTGAATTGATTCGAGAAGGCCACCGTCACCATGCCGGTGCTATTGGTCAGCCACTGACCAGGAATTCCTTGCGCGGCCAGGGCCGTCACGATTTGGACTTCACTGACAAATGAGGCAAAGGGAGGCAGCGCCGACAAGGCCAGGCCTGCGACGATCAGGGCCATGGCCGTCCAGGGCTGCGCGATGGCCAATCCCTGCACCTGCGCGATTTCCACCGTGTGAAAGCGGCGATGAATGTTGCCTGCGGCAAAAAATGCCATCGACTTGGCGAAGGCATGGTTCAGCAGATGAAATAGTCCGCCGAATGTGCCGATCGGTCCCCCGACACCGAATCCGATCATGGCGATCCCCATATGTTCGATGCTGGAGTAGGCGAATAGCCGTTTGTAGTTGTGTTGGATGAGGATGAAAAACGCGGCCGTCACAAATGAGGCAAACCCGAGCAGGGCCAGTAGTCCGCCGGTAAAGGTCGGGGAGACCGCGTGGTCGACAATCATCCTCATACGAAGGATCGCGTAGACCGCCACAATTTCAAGGACACCCGCCAGCATCGCCACGACCGGAGCCGGCGCTTCGGTATAGGCGTCCGGTAGCCAGCTATGCATGGGCACGAGACCCACCTTGGTGCCATAGCCGACCAGGATGAAGATGAAGGCCAACTTCAGGACATGCGGATTTAGCCGGTCGGCCACGGGCAGCAACTGGGTCACGTTCAAGGCTTCGCTGACATCGCCCAGCACTTGTAAGGATGAATAATAGGTGAGTACCACGCCGAAGAGCGCGAGGGAGATGCCGACCGAACAAAGGATGAGGTATTTCCATCCGGCTTCCAAGGATTCACGCCTCCGCCAGAAGGCGATCAGAAAGGTCGTGGCCAGTGTCGTCGCCTCGATGGCCACCCATTGGACCCCGACGCTGTTGGCGATTGTCGCAATCACCATCGCCAGCAAGAACATGTGAAAGAGGAAAAAGAAGAGGTTGAGCCGTTTGGGCGCAATTACGCCTCGCGACACTTGATCGTCCATGTAGGAGCGCATGTAGAGCGAGCAGGCCAGCCCGACTGCCCCGATGATAAAGAGAATGAAGGCCGACAGGGCGTCGAGATAGACCAACTGTCCCAGTTCTGTGTAGGGGCCATCTCGCAACACGGTCCTGGTGATCAGGATTTCCGCCGCCACGAGCAGACTCATACTCGTGAGGTTGATCGCGTGGAGCAGCGCGGACCGGTGCACGATCAAGCTCAGCCCTCCCGCGAGGAGCGGGGCGATTAAGAGGACAAGCACTTCAATCATGGCAGGAACCCTTCACTACTCTTTCAGGACTGTGAGGTGGCTGGTATCCACGCTGTCGAAGGCATCTTGCAAACGATTCGTATAGATCCCCGCGATCAAGGCCGCGATGAGTACGTCGAAGAAGACTCCCAGTTCGACGATCAAGGGCATCCCGTAGGTAGCGGCCGTCGCCCCCAGAAACAAGCCGTTTTCCATGACGAGAAAGCCGATCAGCTGCGACACGGCCTTCTGCCTCGCAATCATCGTGAAAAAACCGATGAGTACGATCGCAAGGGCGATGGCCAGGGAATCGCGGGTGAGCAGGAAGCCCAGCGGAATGATGGGCTGCGTGATGAAGAAGGCCAGCATGACCAGGGCGCCGCAGATCAGCAGGCCCGCCGGCACGTTGACGTTCATCACCAGTTCCCGTTTGACATTGAGCCGTTCGATGACTTTTTTGAGTACCCGCGGGATGATGACCACTTTGATCACGCCGGTCAGCGCTGCCGCGATGTAGATATGGTGGTTCCCGGTCAGAAAAGCCACCAGCGCTGCCGTCAGGACGAGAAAGGCCGACTGCAGGGCGAACAAGTCGACGCAGGCGGAGAGCCGCCGTTGCGCCACGATGGCGAAACAGGTGAGCAGGAGTAAGGCCGAACACAAGTCCACGAGCTGCGATCCGATGTGAGGAGAGATCTGCATGGGCTCAGCTCCGAAGAATGTAAAAGAACAGCAGTCCGAGCAGCGCCAGGATAAAGGCGACGCCCAGGAGGTCTGTCACACGGAATAACCGTAGTTTTGCAAACATGCACTCGATGGTTCCGATCAGCACCGCCAGCCCTGCGATCTTCACGAGGTAGACCACGAGTCCGATTCCCATGGCGCTTGGCGTGAGCGTCGTCGCAATGCCCCAGGGCGCAAAGACGTTGGCGACCAGAGAGAGAAACACGGCTAATTTCAGGCCGGCCGCCCATTCGATGAGGGCCAGATAGCGGCCGGAATATTCCAGGACCATCGCTTCATGGATCATGGTGAGTTCGAGATGGGTCGCGGGATTGTCGACCGGTACCCGTCCGGTTTCCGCGAGCGCTACAATGAAGAGCGCGGCCAGCGCCATCAGATGCGGCGAGGGGTCCGTCACGATTCCTTCCAGCAGCGCCGTTTTATGAACGATGGTGCTGAGATTGGTGGAGCCGGCGGTCAAAGCAATGGCAAAGATGGAGAGGATCATGGCCGGCTCTGTCAGCGATGCGACGAGCGCTTCCCGGCTGCTGCCCATCCCGCCGAAGGCCGATCCGGTATCGAGCCCTGCGAGAATTAGGAAAAACGTTCCCAGCGCCAGAAGGTAGACGAGCGCGATGATGTTCCCCGCAAAGTTCAGGGGGGTCTGTGAGAGGAACGTGGGGACCAGCAGGCCAGCGGAAAGTGTGGAGGCAAACAGAATATAGGGTGTGGCAGGGAAGATCCAGGAGGCGGTGGACGAGATTACCGGCTGCTTTCTGAAGAGTTTGGCCAGATCAGCATAGGGTTGAAAGACGCTGGCGCCCTGTCGGCATTGGAACCGCGCCTTCACCTTGCGGATGAGTCCCACGAGGAAAGGCGAGACCGAGAGCAGGACGATGGCCTGTGCGATCACGAGCAGCAGGGACTGAATAAGAGACGGCATCCTTCTCGCTTCTCCTAGACCGCGAACAATAACAAAACGACGAGCGTCACGAAAATATAGGCCAGGTAGAGGTGCAGACTGCCTCCCTGAAGAATGCGCAGCCGGTCGGCGATTCCCAGAAAGACACGGACCACCGGACCGTAGAGATACTGTTCAAAAATCGGCTCGATATGAAACTCAAACTTTCGTTGCTTGGCGAAGTAGCGGGATTCTTCCAGGAATTCAGTTTCAAGTTTGATCGTCGGTTGATAGATGGTGCTGAAGACTCGCTTGATCGGTTGGGTAAATCCCGTAGCGGTGTAGGCCATCCGCGGGGAGAGGGTGATTCCGCAGCCCCAGGTTTTGTAGGAGCGAGTCACCAATTGTCCACCGAAGAGGAAGGCCAGGACCAGGCCGAGGAGCCCGCACAGGAGCAGCATGACTGCCAGCATAGGCGTCGAGACACTGGAAAATTCCATGTTGACCGGCGCCAGGGCCCAGCCATCGAGCGCCAGCACCTTGTCGCTGATTGACAGACCGGTCAGAGGACCGGTAATCCGGTCGAGGAGCGGCACCACAATCATGGGAGCCAAGCCTAGCCCGACGCATAGCAGAGCGAGGCTGCCCATCGCGATCCGCATGGCGATCGGGACTTCTTCGGCCTGGCGCGCATGGGTACTTCTTGCGAGGGCGAGAAATGAAATCCCGAAAGCTTTCGCAAAGCAGGCCAGGGCCAAGACGCCGGTCAAAGCCAAGATGGCCGCGGCAATCGGCAGCATCAGCTTGAGGAAGAGAGCCGGAAGCTGAAAGCTGAGAAAGAGCGTTTGGAACAGCAGCCATTCGCTGATGAATCCATTGGTCGGAGGGAGGGCTGAGATCGACAGGGCGCCGATGAGGAAAAAGAGACCGGTCCAGGGCATACGCCGCAGCAGTCCGCCATATTCTTCCATGTTGCGCGTATGGGTGGCGTAGAGCAGTGACCCCGCTCCCATAAAGAGTAATGTTTTGAACAGGGCATGGTTGATGGTGTGGTAGAGCGCGGCCAGTAATCCCAACGCCGCGAACTCTGTGAGTCCGTAGGTTTGAAAGATCATCCCTGCGCCGATCCCCATCAAAATGATGCCGATGTTTTCCACGCTGTGAAATGCCAGGAGCCGCTTGAGGTCGTGCTCCATGAGCGCATACATCACACCGAGCAGGGCGGAGAGGGTTCCGACGAGCAGGACTGTGAAGCCCCACCACCAGGGGAACTGTCCGCCGAGAAAATCGAAATAGACCCGGATGAGGGCATAGATCGCGGTCTTGATCATGACGCCGGACATGAGGGCGGAGATATGCGAGGGTGCGGCCGGATGGGCAAGGGGTAACCAGCCATGCAAGGGCACAATCCCGGCTTTGGTTCCGAAGCCGATCAAGGCCGCGAGAAAAACCAGGGTCTTCATGCCGTCTGGCAAGGCCTGCTCCGGATGACGAAAGGATTCAAAGGAGAAGGATCCGGCCGATTGAAAGAGGACCAAATAGGTCAGGACCACAAAGGCGGTGCCGACGTGGGTCATGACCAGGTAGAAGAAGCCGGCGTCGCGGACCTCCGCTTTCTCATGTTCTGTGACGACGAGGAAGTAGGAGACGAGCGACATCAGCTCCCAGGCCATGAGGAAGAAGAATCCGTTGTCGGCGATGACGACGAGTATCATCGAGAGGAGGAACCCGTTCGTCAAGGCTGCCAGCATGGCCACGGAGACCCGGCCGTGGAACTCTTTGAGATAACTCATGGCATAGATGGAGGTGGCGAGGCCCGCGAGGGAGATGGTCAGGACGAAGAAGGAGGAGAGTGGATCGAGCCGGACCGCAAAAGAGAGAAGGGGAATGAGCGATGCAACGGAGGCCGTCAGCGGTTCAGCCGCGACCAGCCCGCCGAGCCCCAATGCGATACCGATGAGGCTGGCCACAGAGGAGCAGGCACTGCCCAGCATTCCTTGGATCTGTGGCTTTCGGGGGACACAGAACGGAAGCAGGATGCCGGACCCATAGCAAAAAATCAGACCAATTAGCAGAACAAGCATAAGGTTGACATGTATCCTATTCCCATAAATCTGTGCCCAGCAGCGATTGCTTTGCGTTACAGTTCAAGTAACTAAATTGTTGTTGGGACACGTGTCACGTCCCTGTTCAATTGACTTCTAGCGACCCTGTCAACTCCACCTGCGCATTTCTTAGTGTCCGATGGTGGAGCATCGGGGGGCCAAGTGGCACAATCGCTTTGCCGGTATAGGCCTGCGAGAGACTGCCAATTGCGTGATAAAAGGCGAGGATTCCGACTGCTAGATGAGCCAACCCCGGAAGCGTCTCCGATATCAGATTCAGCCTCATGCAGACGGTGGAGACAAATGTCAGGGTGATGATGGCATGGAGGAGGCTTAAGGCAACAGACCGGTATGCGGTTAAATAAACCATGACTGCGGAGAAGAAAACGTACACAAGGTTGATCGGGACAAATAGGGCGCTATCAAAATGGAAGGTCGTGCTCATACTGACCAACTGGGCTAACGACACGGTGAACCAGAAGAAACCGTACATGGTGAGGGCTGTCCCTCCAAGCTGTTCGTTGTATCGAATGTCGGCAACCCCGGCGAGCACCTGCACTAGACCGCCAAATATCAGCGCAATGACCAGCACCCCCACTTTATCCACCGCTGGAATTTGTCCGATTTGTGCCATGCCAACGGTTAAGGCTCCAACGGCGAGACCAAATAAACCGATAGCTAGCACATCGATCCGGCGACTGACCGTTTCTGACTTTGTCATGTTCTCTCCCTAAAGATCCTCGCCCAGCACCACATATTCAGTGCCGCTCAGGAGTCCTGTTTTACCACCGTTCAAGCCGAACAGGAAGGTGCGCCAACAATAATAACAGTGCATGAGGGCGTCCGGTGGATCAAGGTGAGCACGATGTGGTTCTGCACATCATTGTTAATGGCATACCGGCTATAGGGCTGTCCACCATCTCGTTTCAGCGTCGCCATACTTGTGTATCTCAGTCTCAGCCAGATGGTGATGGGTGCGTCGCACCTTTGTCATTCCCTGTTCAGTGGTCCTGCTTGTGGACCAGCGGATCGATTTCTTTTTTCGTTTCCTCGGTCACGTTATAGCGGGTATACGCATGATCCATCACCTCGTTGGCGTAAAGCCGTCCGGTTGGGGCCGGGACTGCGATATTGGCCTGCACGGCCCCCTTCGGGCCGATGGTGACGATTTGCTCGGTCGTGGTACGGATATAGGGATGCCAGATGACGAGTTTATAGGTGCCTGGCGGCACATCGGTCATG